>JASGCF010000304.1 GCA_030054275.1 Limnohabitans sp.
TCCATCCGCAACCAGGCTCACATGATCCTCCCGACTGCTCGCCTCCAAGCCATGTGCAGTTGGAACACAGCGCTCGAACAAAGGCCTGCTCGGCGGCTGAAGTGACCGTCGCCATATGTCCGCCGGACGCCTCCGCCACAACGCGCGCAGCAGGCTGAAGACGGATCGTCGGATCAAGTCGATACCAATGCCCATTTCCGCCGTCTTCGACGCGCCATTGCACGGCATCTTGCGCGACTGCGGAGCCCGCAATGCCACCCGCGATTCCACCGGCCATCATCGAACCAACCCCAACCGTAGACGCCGCAAGGGCACGAAGACTGCGCATGCCATTCTCCTCTTGATGTGTGTGCGACCGGACGCGGCCGTCAGCAGGAGAGAGGGAGGGATGACGACTGGCGTTGTGGTGGAAAATGGCGAAATCGCCGGAAGAACCACGAGAAATTTCACGCGAGAGAGCGCCCGAGAAGTGCGCGCTTGAAATCGTCGCGGCAGCGAGCAAACACCCAAGCGCAACACGCGCGACGCGCGGGCGTGCGATCAAGTCCGAACGAGTTTGCGCGTTCTCCGCGAATCCACGCGCGCTTCGCAGCATCGCGGCGAGTTCGCGTGCGTCGGGTGTTCCAGACAAAGCCGTCGCTGCACTCATGCCGCTTTCCGCAGAAGTCCGCCGATCGGCTGCGATCGCCGCGAGAGCACGAAGAACATCGCGCCGGCCGCGACCATCGTCGCCGAGAGCAACATCGGCAGCGTGAGGAACCCAAGCGCGATCACTGGCGAATCGGGCTCGCGGAATTGCTCGGTCGTGTAACGCAGCACGCCGTAACCCGCGAGAAACACGCCGCCGACGGTGCCTGCGTGACGCGGTGCAAGCCATGCGAGCGACATCAGGATGAGAAGGCACGGACCTTCCGCAAACGCTTGGAAAAACTGGCTCGGATAGTACGCAGTGAGCACGGGCGCGATCGCGGTGATGACCGCGTCATGCGCGCTGTTCGCGTGGTCGTACGCGGTCGTTTGGATCCACGCGAGAAACTTCGCGTCAGAGAGGCGCTCGGTCGCGGGCGCGAGTTCGCGCAACGGCTCAAGTGATGTCGGAACTGCGGTGAAAAGCGTCAGTTCTTCGGGATACTTCACGCTCCACCATGGTGGATTTGCTTGCATCGCGTCGGGAAGTGCGCGGCCCCAGAGTTCGCCGTTCACCCAGTTCGCGAGGCGCCCAAACATCAAGCCCCACGGAACCGCAAAGGCAACCGCATCGCCGACGACAAGGATCGGCAGTTTTTCGCGACGCGCGAACAGGATGATCGCAAGCGTGACACCGATGACGCCGCCGTGACTCGACATGCCGCCTTTGTGCAGCGCGAGCACACCCCAAAATGGGAATGTGCTGCTGAAGTCGAGAAAGGTGGAAGGCTCGTAGAACGTGATGTGCCCAAGACGGCCGCCGAGAATGACACCGATGACAACATTGGTCACAAGGTCGCCAACTTGCCGTGTACTGAGTGGAATACGACCCGACTTCGAAAGCCACCGCAAGATCGCGTAACCAACCACAAATCCTGCGAGATATGCAGTGCCGTACCAGCGCGGGCCAATACCCGGACTGACTTCGAACACGAACGGATCAAGCGTGTGGACGATCGATTGGGCGAGGACGGCCGTTGTGCCGAGCATCGGCGCATCGTACTCGTGAATGCAAGTCGGTTCGATCGGCGCGTCAGGGGTGCTCGTCAGAGATGCTTGTCAAGGGCCGCGAGTGCTGAGGTCAGTTCGCGCTCAAGATCGAAGTCTGGTTGGAGGTTGCCGACAAGTTTGACGGATTGTAAGAGCACCGAACTTGCGATCTCGGGCGGGATCTGCATGCGTGCCGCGATCACATGGAAGAAAGCCAACTCGCGGACATCGATATCTCCATCACAGATCATCATGAGTGCTGCTCCGCTCAGTACTTCCAACTTCTGGCGCGGATCTGTCGGAATTGGAATCTGCTTTCCCGTCGCGCGCTTGTGCACTTCCGCCACTTGTTGCGGCGAAATGCCGAGTCTCGTGATGTAAGCCCTCAGCGTTTGACCTTCCCTTGCATCGAAGCGACCATCAAGCTCCATCATCTGTAACACAGGCACCAATCGTGCATCGATTTCGCTTGGCGTGCGAGAAGAGAACCATTGTGAAAAGATGCCCATCGGAGAAATGCCTTTCGAAACTATCTGCAGATCTGACCGAACGACCTCGCCGCGCATCGGGCTGAATTCGCTCGAACGGTGAGTTGCAGTACGGGTAACGCGCCAATGCGCACCAACGCGGCTCACCAATTTGTGCGCGGTGAGGCGACCGAGGTCGGCGTGATGAGCGCGACGCGTCTGATACTCTCACCAACATGCCGCACGATGGACCATCCGAGTTTGCGAAGCCAACGCGCCCTGGCGAACTCACGCCGTTTCTCCGCACGCTCCTTCGCGGAGGAACTTTGTCGGAAGAGGAAGCACGCACTGCCTTCGAGGAAATCGCTTCCGGTGAATCGCATCACGCGGAAATGGGCGCGTTTCTTGCGCTGATGGCAACGCGATTACCAACCGTCGATGAAATCGTGGGCGCGGCGAGTGTGATGCGTGCACGAGTTGAGCGCGTGCCATGTGCGACTGATCCCGCATCGATTGTTGATACGGCAGGAACCGGTGGCGCACCAAAGACATTCAATGTCTCAACGCTTGCGGCTGTTGTTGCAGCGGCAGCGGGTGCCAAGGTCGCGAAGCATGGCAACCGATCGCGAACTGGGCGCGGGTCTGCAGAGGTGATGGAGAAACTCGGCGTCGATGTCAACGCCTCACCTGCAACGCAGGCGAAGTGCATCGACGAGATTGGTCTGTGTTTCTCGTTTGCTATTCACCATCACCCCGCAGCGCGACATGTGATGCCCGTGCGAAAAGCGCTCGGGGTACCGACGCTCTTCAATCTGCTCGGCCCACTGACAAATCCGGCTGGTGCTGGTCGACAGGTGATGGGTGTGTATGCGGGACATTTCGTGCGGCCCGTTGCAGAAGCACTCGTGCGACTTGGTGCGACACATGCACTTGTGTTGCATTCAGACGATGGGCTTGATGAGATTTCAATTGCCGTTCCGACACGCGTTGCAGAAGTACGCGATGGCAAAGTGCGTGAATGGAGTGTTGACCCGCGCGCGCTTGGTTTAGAACGCGCTGATCCAACAGCCCTCGCACCCAACTCACTTGATGAAGCTGCGACCATTTTCACCAATGTGCTTACTGGTGAAGAGCGCGGTGCGCGACGCGCCATGGTGCTTGTGAATGCAGCTGCAGCCTTGTATGTGGCTGGACTTGCTGCTTCGGTTGAAGATGGCATCGGTCTTGCGGCAGAAGCGATCGATTTTGGTCGCGCGCATGCCACGCTTGAAGCGCTGCGCGAGAAGTCACACAGCCGTGCTGGGTAACGGTTGACATTGATCTGCATCATTGGTGTCGGGAAAAGTGCACCTACATTTTTTTTGATTTTTCGCGCTGCAATTTTGTCGGCGCTTTTCGAGTTGCTTGTTCGCGTGTGTAGTTTTGCGCGAAGTCGTGCGGCGTGGTTGCGTCGGTGAGCATTGCTGCGTTCCACGGAGCAACATCAGGGTGAAGGGAAAGCATGTGCAAGGAACATCGCGGGAAAAGACAACTTCGCAAGAGCGATCGGATTTTCGTTTGGATCATCCAGCGCCGCTACGCGGTCAGGCTTCGCCGCAATGGTCAAGCGATCGATGTCGCGTGATCGCGGCACACGATGGTTTTCCAAGAGCGGCGCGTCCGATGCTACTCCCTCTGGTCGCTGTGGGGCTTTGGGTTGGTAGCGCACTCATCGACTCGACTGGATGGACCTCTTGGCGATTTCGTAGCGTGCTCACAGATATTGCGGGGCCGTTGTGTGTCACAAGTGTGTGTAGTTGTCTCGTTGTTGGGTTGTGCTGCTTTGGCGTGTGGCTACTGAGGTGTCGGTTCTCAAACATCCAACCAACAAC
>JASGCF010000026.1:0-16183 GCA_030054275.1 Limnohabitans sp.
CGTATCGAATACGACGACGCAGACGCGTTTGGGGGTAGTGACGGCGGGGAGGGTATGGATGCAGCGGAACTCTTCCCTGTCGGCTCGATGGTGCGTCATCCGATGTTTGGCGTTGGAAAGATCGAATATCTCGCGCGGGGCTTTGGCGGAACGCGCGCGCGGATCGCCTTCCGGTCGGTCGGGCTCAAGACGCTGATCGTCGAGCACGCGAAACTCAGCCGCGCCTAAGTGTGCGCTGCGCGTTTGAAGCGCCATTTGTCGGATTGTGACCGCGCACATTGCTCGGATGATTTGTCACATTCGAGTTGGCATCGGCGAGAACAGAGGTATCTTTCGCCCTTCCTCTCGTCCCGTCTGCACTCGGCGTCCTGAGCGCAGCACGAAATCGCGGCGAGATGTGACTGAGGAGATCCCATGGCACAGTTTGGATGGCTGTCGAGCGTTGTTCTTGCGTTTTCGTCGCTCTTGATGTCGAACGCGACGGTCGCGCGTGCGGATCTGGGAACCAGTACCAGCAACTGGAGTTCTTACGGCAATTGGGGCTACTGCTACACAGCGACCTTCGGCCAGACATTCGTCGGCAACGGTGAGGCGTGCTCTGGATTCCGGTTTCGGTTCTACAACGAGTCGTGCTGTGCCTATGTGCCGTTCCGCGCCGTGCTTTGTCGATGGGATGCGCAGAACAATCGTGCGATTGGCCCGATTCTTGCGCAAGCAGATTCGCAATACTCCAACTACGGCTGCTGTTGGTTCGACAAGACCATCACTTTCGCGAACCGTGTTCCGTTGGTGCAAGGCGAGAACTATGTCGTCTTCTTTTCTGTGACTCCGTGGTGGAATCAGTACGGATGTCGCAACGCCGAGTTTGCCATCCGACCAGACTCTGACTACACGCAAGGCTCGATGTACATCCTCGGAAACGGTTCGGATCCGAATCAGTGGACGACTTCGTCTTGGAGCCATGTCGGTTACGACATCAACTTCACGGTCTACACCACCAACGACTGCGACGGCAACGGCATTCCGGACTCAACCGAAATCGCGGCCGGCACAGCACCCGACTGCAATGCCAACGGCCTGAGTGATCTTTGCGAAGGCTTGGCGCCAGGCGCTCAGTCGTATGACGGCGAGCCGCGCGGCCCAATCGGCGCGACTGCGAGCGTGACCTACGAATTCGATCGCGTGTTGCCCGCGCAGGGCGATGTGTCGCTGCGCATCAGCGCCAATGCGGATATCTCGGCAACGCACGAGTTTCTCTTGGTGACCGTTGGATTTGGAGCAGCGCGCGCTGTCTTCACGGGCGCAGAGAGCGATTGTGCGTGGCATGAACAGACCATCACCATTCCGCGCGATGAGTTCAACGCTGCCATCGTGAAGGACACGCTTGTCGTGACAGTTTCAGGAAGTCCGACGGTGGACGCAGCCGCGTGCGGCGGCGAGTCGCAGGTGGCGTTGCACTTGGAGTACACAGAGGCGTACCGCGACTGTAATGACAATCTCGTGAGTGACTTCGCAGATATCTGTGAGGGTACGAGTGTCGATTGCAATGCAAATCGCAATCCGGACGAGTGCGACATCGCCTCGGGTGCTTCGGCCGATGTCGATGGCGATGGAACACCGGATGAGTGTCAGCCCGATTGCAACAATGATGCCCGCCCAGACGCGTTCCAGATTTTCATCGGCGAAGAGCCGGATTGCAACGCGAACAGGAAGCCTGACGAGTGTGATCTCTACACCGGAGGCGGCAGCGTTGATTGCAACGCGAACGGCGTGCCGGATGAGTGCGATATCGCAGCGGGAACAGCGTTGGACTGCGACCTCGATGGCAAGATTGATTCCTGTGCGCTGTCGCAGGGCGTTGTGCCAGACTGCAACGCGAACGGTGTTCCCGACTCGTGCGACATCGCGAGCGGCTTCGCGCAAGACTGCGATGAGGACGGGAACCCGGACTCCTGCAATATTGCGGGCGTGTGGCGATCAACGCCGACGCAGACACCCTTTTACAGCAGCTATCCACTGCAGCACACGATGACTGGGTTGCAGCCTGTTGAGCAGGATGTCACGGTTGAACTGCAGTACTACGCGTATACCTATGGCTACTACGGGCAATATGTCCGCCTCTACCTTGACGGCGGTGAGTACTACTCGTTCATTGACAACTACTGGGGTGGCTGCAGTCAGTCCTCAAAGGCATTCAATGTCTCGCGCGACACATGGAACTCGCTCGTGTCCGATGGGCAGGTACAGGTCTATGTTGTGCAGGAATCTGGTGCGCAATGCAGCAGCTACGGCGGCTACGCCCGCGTCCGCGTCCTTGTGCAACCACCCGCCCTCGACTGCAACTCCAACGGCATCCCAGACGACTGTGATGTCGATTCCGGCTTCGACCACGACTGCAACAACAACGGTGCCCTTGACGGCTGCGATATCGCCAATGGCGCCGAAGACGACAACAAGAACGGCTATCCAGATCCGTGTGAACTTGATCGCGGCGATTTGAACATGGACGGCGTTGTTGCCGGTCAAGATCTTGCGATCCTGCTTTCGTATTGGGGTGGCACGGGTTACACCATCGGCGACATGAATCACGATGGCGTGATCGACGGCGCTGACTTGGCGATCATGCTGTCAAATTGGGGCGAGACGCTGTAGGTTCCGCTTGGCCGCCGCGTCTCGTCGACGGCGCACCCATGCTCCGTCAACAACGCGCCGCGAAACTGCGCGGAAATTTTCACGCGCCGCTGTTCTGAGGTCGAACCGTCGTGCGCTTTGTGGTTGAATGCGCCCTATGAGCATCACCCGTCGCCGTTTCGTTCTGACCACGCTTGCCACGCCTGTCGCTGTTGGCGCTGCCGGACTCGCTTCGCAGATTGCCTCCGCAACGGCACCAGCGTTTCTGTCGCGCGGCCTCCATCAGAATTCGAAGTTGCGACTTTTGAAGGTTGGTTGCGGCGGCATGGGGCAAAGCGATCTCAGCGAACTCGTCGGTCACAAGATGATCGAAGTGGTTGGCTTGGTGGATGTCGATCAGCGCCAACTTGACGGTTGGACGCTTGATTCGAAGAACGACAAGGGTGAGACCCGCAAGGCTCGCTTGCCTGGTGTTGCGACCTTCCGCGATTGGCGCGAGGCCTACGCGAAACTCGACAAGAACTTCGATGCCATGTGCTGTTCGACCGCAGATCACATGCATGCACCGATTTCGATGGCGGCCATGAACATGGGCAAGCATGTCTATTGCCAGAAGCCGTTGGCGCAGGGCGCGTGGGAAAATCGCGCGCTCGCAGAGGCTGCTGCTCGCATGCCCAAGGTCGTGACGCAAATGGGCACGCAGCGCATTGCAACGAAGTTCCGTCAGTTCGGCGGCAAACTCATCCGCGATGGCGTCATCGGCCCGGTCAAAGAGGTGTACGCATGGACCAATCGTCCGGCCGGTTGGTGGCCACAGGGAAATCCGCGTCCGACCGGCAGCGATCCAATTCCATCGTGGCTCTCGTGGGATCTCTTCCTCGGCACCTCTGCGGATCGGCCGTACAAGGATGGCTACACGCCATTCGCGTGGCGCGGCACCATCGATTGGGGCACCGGTGCATTCGGCGACATGGGTTGCCACATGCTCGATGTTCCGTTCTACGAACTGGATCTCGGTGCACCGATCTCTGCCGTCTGCAATCCGGTCAAGGCTTCGAGCGATCAATTCCCAGAGAGTGAGTCGGTCGTGGTGAAGTACGGTCCGAACAAGATGACTTCAAAGGACGGCCTGACGCTGAAGTGGTTTGACGGCGGCCAATTCCCAGATTTCAACGCCCTCGGACTGCCGGAAGGTTGGGAAGGTGGCGAGCAAGGCAAGAGTGCTGTGAAGGGCGACGGCGGCGTGATTCTTGTCGGCGAGAAGGGCACGATGTGGTTCCCGATCGAATACGCGTGGTCGCGCGTCTTCGTGGATGGAAAGCCAATCGAACTCGACACAAAGGGCTTCGAAGCCTCATTCACCAAGACAAATCACTGGCACAATTGGGTCGACGCCTGCATCGCGGGCAAGAAGGATGCCTGCGCATCGCGCTTCGAGAAGGGCGGCAAGATGTGTGAAAGCCTTTCGATCGGTGCGATGAGTTGTATCGAGCCGGGGAAGGTGCTTGAGTACGACGCAGCGAAGTGCGTCTTCAAGAACAGCCCAGCGGCGAGTGCTGCGCTTCGCCGAACCTACCGCAAGGGTTGGGAAGTCTCCGGACTCTGAGCGTCGTCGGATCGCATGTCTGAATCGCCCGCAGCATCGCGTGGGCCCACAACGGGCGAGCCGCGCTACTGGCTTTCTTGCGGCGATGGCCGCGAGTATGGTCCGTACACGGTGGATGCGTTGCGTCGTTTCGTCGACGAAGGACGCGTGACCGCAGATTGCATGGTGTGCGCCGCAGATGCGGTCGGCAGGGCGCCTCACTGGGTTCCTGTGAACACGGTGCTTGGAGTCGGCGTCGCTCCGCCCATTTCTCCTCCCCAAGTGACACCACGCCCCATCAACCGACGGTTGAGTTTGGTGCCGTCGATCGCTGCCACGATTGCCAGTTTGCTCTTCTGCTGTATCCCCGTGGGTATTCCTGCCTTGGTGTACGCCATGCAGGCGAACGCTCGATTTGAAGCGGGGGATGAAGAGGGTGGCCTGAAGAGCGAGCGCCACGCGCGCGGGTGGTTGATCGCTGCGTGGGTGCTTGTTGCAATCGGATTCGTGATGAGCGCCGTGACGCTGTACGGATCGCTTGAAGCGTTGGATTCGCTGTTGCGGATGGCGCCGAGCGCGTGAGATGATTTCTCATGGCGACCTGTGGGTGTATGCATGCGTGCGTCAGTTGCACGCGCCCCATGCAGCGAGGAGTGCGCTGAGATCTGCTGCGTCGGTGATGCCGTTGCCATCGATGTCGCCGCCCGCCGCACCCCCGCCCGCCATACCCCACGACCCGAGCAGCGTCGAGAGATCTGCTGCGTCAACAGCGCCGTTGTCGTCAAGATCCGCCGGACACGCTGGCGCGCACTCGTCAGGCACGCCGTTGCCGTTGGTGTCTTGCGAAATCCCAAGCGCGATGTCGCGGATGTCGGGTGAACCGTTGCCGTTACAGTCGAGCGCTGCCGCGTATTCAACGAGGTATGCAACAGCCGTGTTTCCACTGGGTTGGTCGTCCCATGTGGCGCGAATCGCACCATCTGCTGTCCAGTAGCGGGCGCGATCGCCAGAGTTGTTCGGCTCACCCGGTGCCCATTGCGTGAAGCCCCATGCTTCGCCGTTCGACCAACGCCAACTTCCCGACGCCTTGTACGCGCCGATCCACGGGCCTTGGCCGCCAGACCAACCTGTGGGGTTGGACGAGAGTGTGCTGAAGACGAAGTCTGCTTCAGCTTGCGAAGTGATCGAGATGAGTTTGCCGCCACGCGCGTTCGCTGCGGTATTCGCAGCGGTCCAGTTGATGGCAGATGAAGCCAGCACGAGTTCGTACGCACTTCCGTTTCCGCCGCATGATGTTGGCCACCACGCGATCAAAAGATCGGCGCGCGATGTGCAAGTATCAACGAGTCCGTCTCCGTTTGCGTCAGCCGCGGTTCCAGCGTCGATCGAACAGAGATCGAGGACGCCGTCCATATTGCAATCAAGCGCGTTGCGCCACGCGATGGAGTTGCACGCAACGCAGGCTGTTGTCGTCGTGTTGCCACCGAGGCTTTGATACGCCCCCGAAATGTTGTTTGGCGCTCCGCCACACAAGGACGACTGACCGACTTGCCCAGTCACGCCGCCTTCGAAGCGAAGCGCGCCGCCCGCGCCAGTTGCCGTGCACGCGACCGTGGTCGATGAGAGCATCTTGCAGGAGCCAAGTCCGCTTGCGAGGATTGCGCCGCCGTTGCCAGCGGTCGCGGCGCACTTGAAAAAGTCGCAGCGCTGCACGAGATAGGTTCCTGTCTCACAGTGCACCGCGCCGCCAGACGCGGCTGTCGTGCGATCGAAGACGCAGTCCTCGATGGTCACTGTTGCGTTGCGTGCATGCATCGCGCCGCCCTTCGCGGTCGCCGTCGTGCGAATGAAGCGGCAATTCCGCACGATCGCGTTCGCGCCATCAACTTGAATCGCTGCGCCATCGGCTGCAGCAGCATCATGGATTGTGAAGCCATCGACCACGGCGCCAGCAGCGCTTGCGCCAGCAATGAGGACGCCGCGGCCCGCGTTTGCGTCGATGAAAGTCGCTGACGGACCGAACTGCGAACGCAATCGCACTGGTTTACCTTTGAAATCGACGCGCTCGTAACGACCAGGTGCGACGAGAATCTCGGCACCGGCGGATGAGTCTGCGAAATCGATCGCGGCTTGCAGGGTCTGCGCCGTTGCGCCGCAGACTCGGCCAACAAGAATTGTTCCAGAGGTCGTGACCGTGACGCGCACATCTGCCGTGTCCGTGAGTCCGCCAGCATCACGCAGCGTGTAGTTGAAGGTGTCGCTTCCGAAGAATCCGGCTGGGGGTGTGTATCGCAGACGCGTCGCGGCACCCGCGCCCACACGCGTGATCGAACCGCCACGCGCGCTGGTGGTATCGAAGGTCTCAATCACAAGTGCTTCGCAGGAAAAGTCTGTGTCGTTTGCGAGCACATCCAAATCTGTGCCTGTCGAGCCGCCTGCGACCGTGAAGCGATCCATCTGCGCGTCAGGGGGAATAGGCATTTCCACCGCTGGATCTTCGGAGAGACACCCGACCGCGTTGCGATGCGAGGTCATGATGTTCTTGTCATTCGGGCCCATCCACAGGCATCCGCCGCACATCGTGTCGCACGGCTCGTCCGCGCAGTGCGGCGCGTTGAAGTTGTGGCCGACTTCGTGGCACATGACATTCGCGTCTGCGAATCGCGTCATACCAACACCGTACTGGCTGCATACAACTCCAACCCACGCGACGCCAGCGATGCCGTCTGAGTAGCCTGTGCCGCTGAACATGTGGACGAGATCGCGTTCGTACAGCGTGGTGTTGGTCCACTCGACACGCGCGCGATCGAGCACAGCACCGGCTGCGGTGAGGCCTGCGTACGGATCGGTCGCCGGATCGGTGCGCACAATGATGGCGCTCGTCGCAAACGACACACCAACATGCTTCTCGTACACCGCATCGACGGTGTTCATCGTTTGCACGATGGCAGCGGTCGTATTGGCAACTGCTGGGCCGTAGGCTTGGAAGAAGAGCGAGTCGCTGTCGATGAGAAAGACACACTGTCGCCGACACGATGTGCCAGCGACGCCGCCGTCACCGCCGCCGCCGCCGTTGCTGTCGCTCGGAAGTACCGACGCAGGGAGTGACGCTTCGAAGCCTTTCGCAATGCCCGACTCACACTCGGCCCCGCACGCGACCTCACCGGACATGCGGCGCGCTGCTCGGAGGACTGCCGCGTTGCGTGCGCCGCGCGCGTTCGGTCGACCGAGCGAAAGCAGCGCGGTTTCGGGCACTTCGTAGAGCGATCCGTCGCGGTGATCGACCACTTGCGCGCGCATGGAACCATCGCGCAGCGTGGCACACAGCGACCAGTCGGCGGTCATCCCTTGCAGGGCGCGCACACCGAGTTTGCGGGTGGTTGTGTGCTCGATGCCCTGCGCGCTGTGGATCTCGACCAACGCGTCCTCGAACTCTGCGACCGGCCGCATTTCGAAGCCAACAACCGTTCCGTCGAGATCAACCCGCAGGAATGCTGGAGTCGGGGGTGCGGGCAGCAGCGGAAGCGCTGCGGAGAGGATTGCAGAAAGAGTCGCTGGCATGGACTCTGCATCATGCCACGCGACAGGGCCGCTCCAAGCGATGAACTTCGATCGATGGGCAGATTCCCAGTCGATGTGCGTGGAATATCGGCCGCCAGTGCGGGACGGGATTTCTCACGCCCTAGACATGGCCCGCGTTTGAGTCGCGTCGTGTGCTCTGTTCAGCGGCCGAAGAATCGACCGAGGACGCCGGCGCCAGCCTTTTCATGCTTGATGAGCATTTCAAGTTCACCAGCATCGAAATAGATGCCGCCGCACGCGCCGCAGAGATCCACCACCACATTCTCAAACTTCTTCTCGGCCATCTTTCCGCCGCACTTCGGGCAGCACATCCAGTGCGAAGCCTTCGCTGCGCCAGCCTCTGCCGCCTTGCGCTTGGCGTCGAGTTCTGCGCGGATCTTTGCAAGCTGCTCGATTTCCTGCTTCTTGAAGGCAGCTTCTTCGTGGTTGTAGCCGGTGGGTTCGGTGATGCCGCTCATAGGTGGTCCTGCTCTTTCGTCGCAGCGGCAAAGTGCCGCAGCAAGGGCTCAGAGGATAGCACGCGCGGCGTGGCGTGGAGGGCCTCGGACACGCGAAGCGGATAGCCTGCACGGCATGAGCATTCGCCGTGTACGAATTGAATTTGGGTCCGCCGTCCGTGACAGCCAATGCGCCGGAAGCGTTGTCGCAATCGCTGCTGCCGAGGTTTTCGCCATGGTTGTTGCCGTGGTTGTTGCCATGGTTGTTGCGGCAGGTGTGCACGCCGCCCACACGGACGACAAGTCCGCGCCTCCGCGGCAGCCAAGCACGACGGCACTTCCGACGGCCAGCGAAACAGTTCCCGTTGATTTTCCAGGACTACATCAGGTCGTTTCGTATGCAGGCAAGAGCGGCGCGCCGTTCTATTCAGGAAGTGCCCCCGATGGCACGACGGGGCTCGACTCGTTGGCAGCACTGGGTATCAAGACGATCATTTCGGTCGATGGTGCGATCCCTGATGTCGCGGCGGCGAAGGCGCGCGGTTTGCGGTATGTGCATCTTCCCATCGGTTATGACGGATTCGATGACGCGCGCAAAGCAGAACTCGTGCGCGCTGTGCGTGATCTTCCCAAGCCGCTTTACATCCATTGCCATCACGGGAAGCATCGAAGTGCGGGCGCTGCTGGCACGATCGCTGTATCGCTTGGTTGGATGACCAACGAAGAAGCTGCTGCGCGCATGAAGGTGTCGGAAACCGCGGCGAGTTACACGGGTCTTTGGTCGTGCGAAGCGAAGGCGGCACCAATGATGAGTGCTGCGATCGACGCAGCCAGCGCCGACTTTCCAGAGATCACGAAGCCAGATTCGATGGTTGCAGCCATGATTGCGATCGACGAGGCCTTCGATCGGATCAAGTTGGTTGAGAAGAATGGTTGGAAAGTACCGGCGTCGCATCCTGACCTCGCTCCGGCTGCCGATGCTGGAAAGATGGTGGATTTCTTCCGGCTGCTTGAGAATGATGCGCACCTCGCCAAACTCGATGAGAAGGGGAAGCACGACTTCCTCGCGCTCTTGCACGATGGCGCGAAGCAGACAGGTGTCTTGGAAGAGGCACTGGTGCAGTCGAAGGTGGGAACCTTGACGGCGGCCTTGACGGCGGCCTTGACCGACGAAGAGCGCGCGCGCATCAAGGCTGCGATGGGCGCGATCACCGCGAATTGCAAGGCGTGCCACGCGAAGTATCGTGATTGATGGTGTCACGGTGGAATCCGTGAGGCATCCAATCGTCGCGGCAGAAATCTTTTGCAAAAAACTTCGCCGCAATTTTGTCGTCACTTCCGGGGTCGCATCGTCTTCACGG
This sequence comes from Limnohabitans sp., assembly GCA_030054275.1. GTDB lineage: Bacteria > Planctomycetota > Phycisphaerae > Phycisphaerales > SM1A02 > QWPT01. Next base: position 9,597 of record JASGCF010000026.1, read on the forward strand.
TACGGTGCAATCAAGTTCGGCGAAGTGATGCCGATAGGTGTGTTGCGCACAGTTTTGGTGGGTTGAGGAAATCATGCGTTCAGAACCGCGTCATATCACGCGACTTGATCCAGCGCTGCCGCTTTCTGCGGCCATCGCGACGGTGCTCTGTCGAACTCCGTCCGATGCGAGTGCGACGAATCAAGCCAATGGACATCAGGCGAGGTCGCGATTTGCTCTCGGCCGAACGATGTTGGTTGTGCCTGGCGGCCGATTGGCGCGCGCTATCGAACGACGGTTGATTGAGTTGGCGCGCGAAAGTCGTGAGGTGCTCGAAGCACCGACCATCGTGACGCCACTCATGCTCTTCGGTCGTTTCATCGTGCCGTCTCGGCCGATGCTCTCGCGGATCGGCGCGCAAGCGAGTTGGCGCGAGGCACTCGAACGAATTGCATCGAACGATGTCCCGTTGCTTGAACGACTTGCTGCTGCGTTTGGAAGCCCAAGCGATATGCCAGAGCGGTTGCGGCCGCGCATCGCGTCGCGGCTTACGAAACTTTCCGTCGAAGTCGCATCTGCGATGCACACCTTTGGGTCGGTGCGATCTGCCTTGGCAGCGCGTGCATCGGCGGGCGAGTCGACAGATTCGCGGCTGTTGGAGCATTGGACAGCGCTCGAGAAGTGCGCGCGCGTTCGCGATGCATTGTTGGACGAGGCTCAGGTTGCCGACCGCGACAACGCCTTTCGAGACGCGCTCGCTCGAGAGTTTCAGTCGCAAGAATTTGAGTCGCGAGAGTTTGAGTCGCGAGAGTTTCAGTCGCAAGAATTTGAGTCGCGAGCGTTTCAGTCGCAGCAACTTGGAGCAGTGTCCGCCGATGCAGCCGACTCTGGATCGGCGAAAGTTTCGTCGATCCTCGGATTCGACCGCGTCGTCATTCTGTTTGCGGATCCAGAGCCGGTACATCTTGCGCTCTTTCGCGTGCTCGAAGCACGCGGAGTATCCATCGAAATCTGTGTGCACCGAGTCAACGCGGACGATGCATCGGAATGCGATCGCGTCTCGGACAGCGTGCTGACGAAGGAAGGATTTCCCGTGCGGGCGCGATGGGCAGCACACGCGTTCGGTTCCCAAGTGATTCGGAACGACGCCATTCGTGTTGGTGAAGGGCCGAGTGATGCGGCGACCGAAGTTGTCGCATCCATACGCGCGATCCCGACGCCGCGTCGAAGCAACGAAATCGCGGTCATGGCGCCGGACGATGAAACGCGCCGCGCGATCGAGCGTGCCCTCGGCGAAGTTGGCACTCGTGCAGCACGCACGGAATCGCGCGTGTTCGCTGCGACGCGGCTTGGCATGCTTCTCGCACGACTTGAGGACCTCCTTGGCGATGAAAGCATGGAGTCATTCGCTGCGTACATCAGGCATCCAGATGTCGCGCGGGCGAGTGGGTGCGTTGGCGCGGAGCGAGATACTGCGAACTACCGTGTTGCGACGGTTGCGGAATATTGGCGCGATCGCGTGGTCGATGCGCATGGTTCGCAGGGTTTCAAAGCGATTCGTGATGCTGTTGTGGCACAAGTTGCGCCACTCGCGGGTGCGCGTTCCATCAGCGCATGGGCGAGGCCGTTGCGGGCATTCCTTGCATCCGTGGTCGGGGAAGATGCCAGCGGCGCATTCGAGGAAGAGCGCGCGCAGTCGATCGCGGCGCTTGATCGGGTGCTCGGCGACCTCGCCGATGTTCCCGCAACTTTTTCGACGGCGATTTCGTGCAGCGATGTCATTCGAATCATTCGTGCCGCCGTTGATCGCACCGAGATTCGTGGAGTTGGACGCACGGAGGGCGTTTCTCTCATCCAATGGCTTGATGCAGGGCTTGCGGACGAGCCGCATCTCGTCCTCGCAGGGTTTGCGGATGGTGTGGTACCGGAAGGTGATGTTGCAGACACGCTGCTCCCCGATGCTGTGCGGCGCGATCTCGGATTTCTTTCAAGCCTTCGGCGAGCAGCACGCGACGCATGGATTCTTGACGGCATCTTGCTCCGTGCGCGGGCCCGTCAGGCTGCTGGGCTTCCTGCAAGTGTGCAGTTTGTTGTCGCACGACGCTCCGCAACAGGTGATCCGTTACGGCCGTCGCGCTACCTCCTCCGCGTCGAACCATCGGCGCTTCCAGCTCGTGTAGCGCGACTCTTTCCCGCAGAGCGTGAGCGTGATCCTGTTGTGACAAAGACCGGAGCCACGGTCGAGTTTCCCGTGCGTCCGAAAGTCGAGGGCAGCGTCTTTCGCACGATCTCGGTGACGGCGTTTCGCACCTATCTCAAGTGTCCGTATCTCTTTCAGTTACAGAACGACCCAAGACTGCGGCTTTCAAGTCTTGATGAAAGTGCTGCAGAACTCGATGCGCGCAACTTTGGCAAGGTGCTCCATGATGCTGTCGAAGAGTGGGGGCGCGAGGAGATCGCGCGTTCGCAACCAACGACAGATCGCGCTGCGATCGAGAAATCGGTGTTGGCACACTTCGATGCAGCCATCCTGCGCAAACTTCCGACGCGACCGTCCGCTGCGGTGCGCGTTCAACTTGAAGTTCTCCGGACGCGATTGCAACGATTCGCGGCGTTGCAAGCGAAAGAGGCTGAGGCAGGTTGGCATGTTCGCTTCGTCGAATTGAAATTTGATGAGCAGTCGGGCCCACTCGTGATCGCAGCGAGCGCCGGATCGGCAGATCCGTTGCGTGGCCTTCGCTTGGTTGGCCGAATTGACCGTGTCGATGTCCATCGGGAAACAGGCGCGTGGCGCGCACTCGATTACAAAACCGGATCCGCTGGTTCCACGCCAACATCAACCCATCTCAAGGGACGAAAGATCGGTTCGCGTCGATGGATCGATCTGCAACTTCCGCTCTATCGGCATCTGCTCGCAGAGGCGAAGCAGGCGATCCATGTTGCGTCAAGCGGCTTGGGATACATCAACCTCGCAGCGAGCGCCGAAAAGAGCGGCGTTCGCATGCTCGAATGTAGCCCGGAAGAATTTGATGACGCGTTTGGGGAGGCACAGCGTGTGGTCCAAGGCGTTCTTGACGGGGAGTTCACGCCAGCAGCGCGCACTCCGTTTCCACCGGACGATCCGCTCGCGGCAGTCTGGGGACTGGGGCTTCGCTCGCAAGTACTCGGCCAATCCGACCCACTCGGTGGCGAGGCTGATCGCGATGGCGCGGGAGACGGCAGCGCTTCGGGAGGTGACGCATGACCACAAACTCCTCAAACTCGACCAACAGCACCCGTCCCGTATCAGATGCGCCGCAGCGCTCGATCCTCGTTGCAAATGCCGGTTCAGGAAAGACATGGACACTCGCCAATCGCGTACTTGCATGGTGTTTCGATGAGCGCCGCGCGGGTCGCACGCCACGCCCGGCCGCGATTCTGGCTGTGACCTTTACACGCAAGGCCGCCGGCGAAATTCTCGCGCGCATTCTCACGCACGCGGCACAAGGTGCAGCAGATTCCGAAGCGGGTGAAGAGGCGCGCGATCGTTTTTCGAAAGTCGTGGGCGAGGCAAGTGCTGCGGACTATCTCGCCGTACTTGAAGCGCTTTGTCGCGATTTGCACCGCATGCAGATCGGAACCATCGATGGATACTTTCATCGCATTGCGACAGCGATGCCAGACGAAGTCGGACTGCCGCCCGATTGGACGGTGGGTGAGGAACGAGAGGTCGAGTCGCTGCGGGCTGAAGCAGCCGCACGCGTCCTCGCCGAGCCCGATGCTCTTGGGCTGATCTCGTTGCTGGAGGAAGGTGCGCCCAAGGCATCTGTGTTGGCCTCGATCACCGATCTCATGGGCGGCCGCTCCGTGAGTGTGCTTGACCTCTATCGCGGATGTGCGATTGGTGGCGAAGCCGCAGTGCATCGGGCTTGGGGTTGGATTGCTCGCATCCCTGTGGGCAACGATGTCGCGGGATCCAACGCGAAGGCGAACTACCACAGCGCGTGTGCGTTGTGGCGTGCACTTCAGATTCCGTTGACGGCCGACAAGAAGGCTCCAAAGCCGCGCGTCGCGTGGCTGAAGGCGCATCGCGTGGTGCTCGACTGTCTCGAGCGGCGCGACTTTCGGCAACTTGCAGAGCAGGAGATTCTGCAGCGGCTCGATCAGAACGCAACATACAGTTCATTTGCGCCGCCGCAGGAGTGGCTCGAGGCATTCGCTGCGGTTCGTCCGCACCTTCGCGCCGGACTCTTAGGGTTGGTTCGAGGGCGCATGGATGGCGCCTTGAAGGTGGTGCCACTTGCCGATCGTGCGCTACGAGAACTCCAAGCGGATCGTGGGATTTTCACCTTCGGCGATGTTGGTCTTGGCGTTGCAAGTGCTGCGATGCGCGAAGGGTCGCGCGTTGCGAATCCCGCGCATCTTCGCGCAGCCATCGGATCCGAGATTGTTGATCTTGCGATCGATGAAGCGCAGGACACCAGTGCGGAGCAATTCGCCGCGCTTCGTCCGCTGATTGAGGATGTGCTTGCTGTCGAGCGGTTCTCAGATGCGTCGGTCGGCTCGATTTCCCAGCTAATCGCATCATCCGCAGCCGCACCAGCGGGTCGGTTCCTCGTTGTCGGAGATCCGAAGCAGTCGATTTATGGTTGGCGCGGCGGCACCCCCGGACTCATTCATGAAATGCAAGAGCGCTACAAGAGCGCGCTTGATCGAGACGCGCCCCTTCGGAAGAGTTACCGATCTTCGAAACTTTTGATGGACTTCGTCAATCGCGTCTTCTCGAATCTCTCGGACGATGTGTTGCCCTTGGTCGAAGACGACGAGCATCGACAGCCACTGTTGTCGATTGGCGATTTTCTGCTGCGTGAAGAGTTGCCCGATGAAGTCGCGGGCAGCGCATTTGTTCGTGCGCTGCGCGATTGGCGCTTTGAATCGCATGAGGCTGACAACCTGAAACTCCATGGCAGCATCCATGCGTATGTCTATGGTGAAAGTGATGCGCCCGTTGATCCAGACGATGTTCTGGGTGTCGATGCAGTGACCGCGGTCACGGCAGCTGAGCGCGCTGCGCAGGTTGCTGCGCGACTGCATCGTGAGCATCCTGAACGCACGATTGGCGTTCTTGTGCGCACCAATCGTGTTGCGAGTGATGTGATGGAGGCGCTGCGGAGGCTGCGCGTGCCAGCAAGTGACGAAGGTCGTGCGACACTTCTCGATTCCCCAGCCGTTGTTGGCATGATCCAGTGTCTTCGGCTTATCGATCAGCCAGGCGATCGCATCGCGCACTTCCTTGTCTCGCGCGGTCCAATGGCGGCCATCACGGGTCTGCAACCGCTGGAGGAGGCGTCTTCGCCGGCGAGCGCCCTTGAGGACGCCGTGCGATTTTCAAGCGAATGGCGCGGCCGTATCGCAGACGAAGGATTGGCGAAGGTCTTGCGCGGGTTCGTAGACCAATTGGCTGCCCCGGGGCCAGTTTCGGGTGGTCTCTCTTCGCGTGAGCGTGGTCTTTCTTCGCAGGAGCGTGGCCTTACTGCGCGTGAGCGTGGCCGACTTGAGCGCATGGTGGCCATCGCAGAAGACCTCGCAGCTGAGCAGCCAGCACGACTCACTGGCTTCATCGACGCGCTTGCGAGCGACGCGGCCGACGCGAGTTCTGCCGATCGCATTCGCGTGATGACCGTGCATGCGTCGAAGGGTCTTGAGTTTGACGAGGTCATTCTTGCATCGCTCGACGACTCGTGGGGTAGCGCCCCAACCGAGTGGGGTTCGGTTGCGACAGATCCGACCATGCCTCCGCAGTTGGTTGGACCGCTCGGCACGACATCCATTCGATATTGGTTGCCGGAATTGGCTGTCGTCGAGCGCGATGAGCGGCGGCGGCGATTGCTTGACGACCTTTCGCTGTTCTATGTTGCCGCAACCCGCGCGCGACGAGGGCTGCATCTGATCGCCTCGAATGATCCGAAGGGGAAATTGCCAACTGCAGCGAAACTCATCGGCGCAGCGCTCCAGCGCACAGCAGCCGTTCAAGACACACTTGCTGGCGCGCAGCCGTTCACGCAGACACTGACAAAGACGCCTTTCGACCAAGCCCAGCCGTTCTGGTCTGTGTTGTATGAACCAGAGATCTCGAAGGCGGCCGAAGTTGGCTCGGTTGACAAACGCGCGGACGCCACCAAGCGTGAAGCGCCGACTCGCGATGAGGGGCATGATCAACCGCATGATCAACCGCACGATCAACCGCACGATCAACCGCACGATGAACTCGTTGTGGAAATGGTCCCAACCGCTGGCGGACGCGCTCGGCAGCCTTCTTCGCACGAGCGCGCTCTGCTTTGGTCGGATGATCCCTTCACCAACGATGACATCTCCATCCGCGGGGTGCTCATCCATGAGTGCTTCCGTGAATTTCGCTCGATCGAAGATATCGAAGGTGCGGCACAATCAAATCCGCCGCAACTTGCTTGGTTCATTGCGCGCGCTGCAGAGCGGGCCTCCATCGAGAAGGGTGTTCCGGTGCAGCCCTCGATGTTGGCCGACGCCGAGCGGTTGCTGCTGAACATCATGCAGGGCGTCGGAAAGAACGACTCGATCGCGGAAGCGCTGCGCACCCGCTCATCTGACCG
>JASGCF010000026.1:16283-17561 GCA_030054275.1 Limnohabitans sp.
CACCACGCGCCGCGAGTGCACCGCGCGCTCCAAGGTCAGCATTGCGTCCGAAAATCAAATTGGGAAATGATTCCGAAAGGCACAGACCCGCATTGGCAGCGCCCACGCAAGGGTTAGACTCCAAATCGTGCAGCCCTCCCGGATCCCGTTCGTCCTTGCGGTGACTTTGGCAGGCAGCCTTGCTGCCTCCGTCCTCATGCCCGGCTGGTTGACGCCAACCGTGGCAAGTTCGAGATCGACGGGTGATCGCCCGTCGAACTCGAGCATGTCGGGATCAGGTCATTCCGTGCAACGGACCTCCGCGCGCCGGCCGGGTGCACCCATTTCGACGGGCAGCCCAAGCCCATCCGCTACGGCCGTCGAGCAGCCCGAGCCAATCCGTTACGGCCGCGACATTCGACCGATTCTTTCGGATCGTTGCTTCCTCTGCCACGGACCGGATCGCGCGCATCAACAGGCGGGCTTGCGCCTCGACAGTTTCGTAGACGCGACTGCACCGAGGAAGAATGGCCCCGCGATCGTGCCCGGCGATCCCGAGGCAAGCGATCTCTGGAAGCGCATCAACGAACACGATCCGGCTCGTGTCATGCCAACGCCGGATAGTGGTAAGCGCGCGATCACCGACAGCGAGCGCGCACTGCTGCGCCGGTGGATCGAAGAGGGAGCAACGTACGAATCGCACTGGGCCTTCACGCCGCCGGTTGCGCAGCAGGTTCCCGCCGTCCAATCGACAGACGGTATTCGCGGGGATATCGACCGCTTCGTCGTATCCCGCTTGGAGCGAAAGGGAATCGCGCCGAACACCGAGGCTGCGCCAGAAGATTTGGTGCGTCGGCTGTACCTCGATTTGACGGGCCTGCCGCCTACGCCGTCGGAAATCGACGCCTATCTCGCCGATACGCGGGCAGATCGCTACGAGCAACTCGTCGATCGGCTGTTCACAGTCGAGCCGTACGCGACCCGCACCGCAGAACGCCTCTCAGTGCCGTGGCTTGACATCGCGCGTTACGCCGATACCTCGGGCATTCACATGGATGCCGGTCGTCAAATGTGGCTGTGGCGCGACTGGGTGATTCAAGCCTTCCGCGCGAACAAGCCCTACGACCAGTTCATTGTTGAGCAACTTGCCGGCGACCTCATTCCGAATGCGACCGTGGATCAGGTGATCGCGAGCGGTTTCAATCGCGCGCATGTCACAAGCGACGAGGGCGGTGCGATCAACGAGGAGTACCTCCTTGAGTACGCGTCCGATCGTGTCAACACCACGGGTTCCGCGTT
>JASGCF010000305.1 GCA_030054275.1 Limnohabitans sp.
ATGTCCTTCGCGCTCGCGCCGAACACGCGCTTGACGCCGCGGGTTTCGATCGAGTCGTTCTCCTTCGTGCCCGTGCCGTGCGCGCTGATGTAGTCGATCGCAGCGCGACCGTCCGCGCGGCGCGCGTTCGGGTCGATGCCCGCCTGCGCGAGTGCCATGTGCATCGACGCAGCGCCACCGCGGCCCTCTGGATGAATGTCGGTGATGCGGAAGGCATCGGCGCTTGAGCCGTAGCCAGCCACTTCGGCGAGCGGCGTTGCGCCACGCGCGAGGGCATGCTCAAGGCTCTCGATCACGATCATGCCCGAGCCTTCGCCCATGACGAATCCGTCGCGCGTCGCATCAAACGGCCGCGACGCCTTCGTTGGATCGCCCTTCGAAGTCGAGAGCGCGGTCAGACGATTGAAACCGGTCACGCCAAGCACATGGATCATCGTGTGCGTGCCGCCCGAAAGCATGACATCGGTGTCACCGCGCTGAATCAAACTGAACGCCTCGCCGATCGCCTGCGTGCTCGCAGCGCACGCGGTGAGACAGTTGAGCGCGGGCCCGCGGATACCGAATTCGCGTGCGAGGTGCGCGAGCGGCATATTCGGCTCTTGCTCGACTTCGCGCATGCGGTCCATCGCACGATGCGCATGCTCGGCCCAGCGCACACCGTCGATTTTGCGTTCTTCCGCGTTCCATCCCGCGATGTTCGACGCAGCGTAGTTGTCGAAATCAATCACGCCTTCGCCAGCGCCGAGATAGAGACCAACGCGCTTCTTGTTCAAACCCGCAAATCCATCAAGGCCAGACTGCCGCCATGCTTGGCTCGCAGCACCGAGCGCGAACTGCGAATTGAGGCCAGCGGTCGCGTGGACCGCTGCGTCTTTCACGAAGTTCTGGATCGAGTAATTGCGCACTTCTGCCGAGAAATTCGTGGGAAAAGTGCGCGCGTCGAAACGCGTGGTCGGCCCCATGCCGCTTTCGGAATTGAGCAGGCGCTTCCACACGCTGTCGACATCGTGGCCAAGTGGCGTCACCCAGCCCATGCCGGTGACAACGACGCGACGGTTGTTTTTCGTGGTGGTCATGTTCGTCGTTCGTCTCTTCCTTCGTCTCTCAGAGTTCAGCGTGGCGCGAAACAACAGCAGCGCTGTTCTGTCCACCGAGACTCGGTGTTGCGATGAGAATGTGTCGAAGCGTTTGCGCAGTACTTGGCGCGGCGAGCGCATGCAGTCCTGCTGCCGAAGTCGTATTCAAACGCGCCGGAAGTTTTTGTTCGTTGAGCGCGCGACACGCGACCGCCACGGCAATTGCGCCGAAACCAGCGCATGTTGTTCCGATCGAAGGCGCAAGCGTGATGAGTGGCTTCTTTGCAAGATCTGCGCCGAAGACACGCTCAAGCGCGTTTCGTTCAAGCGCATCAAGCGACGGTACGCCCGAACCAAACGGAATAATCGCGTCAATGTCGGCTGCGGTGAGTCCTGCGTCGCGCAGTGCTGCATGCATCGCATCGGCAAGCGATTCGCCGCTCGCGTCAGGCACCAGTCCGACCGTGTCATCACACCAACTCTGCGAGGCGCCTGTACCCGCAAGTACGGCGTGGATGCGCGCGCCGCGAGCTTTCGCGGTTTCTTCTGCTTCGACGACGAGAATACCGCCACCTTCACCGATGAGCGTGCCCGAAGCGCCCGCATCGAACGGCTTCACGATCGATGTTGCGTCATCGCTTGGAGCGCAGCGCGCAAAACGCCCGGCCAATTCTTGGCGCAAATACGCCATCGGATTCATCTTGCTGTCCGCACCGCCTGAAAGGCACGCGTCGGCCGCGCCGCGTTCGATGACGCGCTGGCTTTCCGCAAGTGAAAGTCCAGACGACGCTTCGTTGCAGGTGATCGTGTTCGACGGCCCTTGGCAATCATGAATGATCGTCACATGGCAGGCGAGCATGTTGGGCAGGTACTTCAAGAGCCACAGCGGCGTGAGCTCTTGCATGCCCTGCTGCCCCCATTGCCCTGGATCAAACGCGCCGGTCGCATTGCGCGAAGAGGCGAGTGCGCCGGTGAGTTCGTCGAGTTCCGCAGCGATGAGGCCCGCGCCGATATGGCAACCCACGCGGTCGGGGCGAATCGTCGGCGAACTGTCAGGGTCGGTACCACGCGTCGCGAGACCAGCGTCGCGCACCGCCGCAAGCGCACCACCGACCGCGATCTCGATATCGCGTGCCATGACTTTCGTCGCTTTGCGGTAACTCTTCGGAACAAGGTCCTTCACATCGAAGGTGTCGGGCAACTCAGCGCCCGATGCAGCAATGAAACCCGAGGCGTTGAAGGCTCGGATCGGCGCGAGAGCCGAACGGCCTTCGCAGAGCGCGTCCCACAATGGATCGATCCCAACGCCGTGGGCTGTGACAGGGCCAAGACCGGTGATGACGACGCGTCGGCGAGACATGGGGCGCGGAGTATACGGCTCGCTCGGCACCACCGGACACGCCCAACGAAGGTCTCGCTACCGCCCCGCTGCGCGACGCGCGATGAGCATCGCCAACTCAAGCGCCTGCTCGTAGTTCAGTCGCGGGTCGACTTGCGATCGATACGCCCGCGAAAGGTCGTCGTCGGAAAGCCCGCGCGCGCCGCCGGTGCATTCTGTGACATCTTCGCCGGTCAGTTCGACGTGGACACCCGCAAGCACAGTGCCTTCCATGCGGTGAATTTCGAACGACTGCTCGACCTCTGCCAGAATGTGACCAAACTTACGCGTTTTGACGCTCATTCCTGCCCACGCGCCACTCGTTGGTACCACCGTCTCGGTGTTGCCGTGCATCGGATCCACGATCCACACGACTGGCAACTGCGCGTCCCGCACAGCGCGAACCAAGGGCGGAAGCGCGCGACCAATGCGATGTGCTCCGCAACGCGTGATCAGCACAACACGCCCTTCTTCGCAACCATCGTTCGTGACTGACGCGAGCGAGCGAATGGTCGAGAGGAGTTGTTCCGCTGTCGTTTCGGGTCCGATCTTTACGCCAATTGGATTGCGAATTCCTCGACAAAACTCCATGTGTGCGGCATTCGGATCGCTTGTGCGAAGACCGATCCACGGAAGGTGTGTGGAGAGATTGAACCAGCCCTCGCGACGCGGTACTTGGCGCGTGAGGGCCGACTCATAGGCCAAGACCAACAGTTCGTGGCTTGTGAAGAAGTCAACGCGCTGCATGGCGCTGATCGTGCCACCTGCAAGCGTTTCCATGAAGCGCAGGCTCTCACCGATCGAATCAACCATGCTTTGATATTCCGCGGCCAGCGGCGCGTGCTTCACAAACGAAAGATCCCAATTCTCTGGGTGATGAAGATCCGCAAAACCGCCGTCGACAAGCGAACGAATGAAATTGAGCGTGAGCGCGCTGCGTTCGTACCCGCGCAACAAGAGTTGCGGATCGGGCGTACGAGCTTCGACCGTGAACTCGGGGCGATTGACATTGTCGCCGCGAAAACTCGGCAATTCAATTCCATCGCGAACTTCAGTCGCTGCACTACGAGGCTTGGCGTACTGCCCAGCAAATCGGCCAATGCGCGTGATGCGCTTGCGTGTGCCGTGCACAAGAACAAGCGACATTTGCAGCAAAATCTTGAGTTTCGATGCGATGGCCGCAGAGGTGCAGTCGGCGAAACTCTCCGCGCAATCGCCGCCCCACAAGATGAACCGCTCCCCTCGCGCGGCTTCCGCCAACTGAGATTTCAGCGCTTCAATTTCGTAACTCGTCACCAACGGGGGAAGTGCAGCAATCTCGTCGAGGGTACGACGAAGCGCGTTGCCGTCGCTGTAGATCGGCTGTTGCGTACAGGGCTTGCCTTCCCAACTGCGAGGAGTCCACTCCATAGGCGGAGGGTATCGGCAGGGACGAATGGTGTGCCTGAATGGAGGCGGGAGCGTGCAACATCATCACGGCCCCCGAGGATGCACTCCAAGGGGGCCGACGAAAGCGAGCGAGAGCGGGCACCTGAAGCGAAGCTTCAGCAGCCCGCC
>JASGCF010000306.1 GCA_030054275.1 Limnohabitans sp.
CGTCGCCCGGCGGCGAACTCGCGGCGCTCATCCACAAGCACTGCTTCGATGATCTCGACAACTTCGTCTATCGAGTGCACTCAGACGATGTGCCAACGCCATACTCGTCGAAACTCGAGCAAGAGTACTTGCCGAATGTGCGCAAGATTTGTGAAGCCGTGCGCGGCGCGACCTATCGCGCGTGATGCGGGATTGCCGCGAAGTTGTTGTGAAGTGATGCAAGATGAGGTTTGCACGAGCGCGCGACGCGCGTTCGCGACGGGCCTCAAAAGAACCGCGAAGTGAACCGCGAAGCGAACCGCAAAGAGGACTGCGAGACACCTATGCCGATCGAACTGACCATGCCCCGTCTCTCTGACACGATGGAAGCGGGCACCGTCATCAAGTGGAATGTCAAGGAAGGCGACGCTGTGCGCTCTGGCTCTGTGTTGGCCGACATCGAAACCGACAAGGCGACGATGGAGATGCAGTGCTTCGATGACGGCAAGTTGGCGGCGATTTTGGTCGAACCAGGCAAGCAGGTGAAGGTCGGTACGACGATCGCGTTGATCGCGCTCGAAGGCGAAGATGTCGCGTCGGTGAAGGCTGGCGGTGGGAAGTCGGGTGGCGGTGCGAGTGCGGCGGCGAAGCCAGCGCCGGTCGCAGCGCCGGTCGCGGCTGCTCCGGCACCGATGCCAGCGCCAACTCCAGCGCCAACCGCTGCACCGACTCCTGTCGTTCAGACCGAAACACGCCACGGCATGGAAGGTTTCCCGTCGCTTGATGACGATGGCCCACGCATGCGCGTGAGCCCCGTCGCGCGTCGCATGGCCGAAGAGCAGGGCGTCGACATTCGTACCGTGAAGGGCACTGGCCCCGGCGGACGCGTGATCAAGCGCGATGTTGAACTCGCGATTGAGAACAAGGCGAGTATGAAGACGGCCTCGGCTGCGGCCGCGACCATCGCGCCCGCGCAGGCGCTCGCGGTGTCGACTGGCGGCGTGCAGACCCCAAGTGCGCCACTTGCACTCGCGCTTCCTGGCCGCGATGTCGCGTTGACGGGTATGCGTCAGACGATCGCGCGTCGCCTCGTCGAGTCGAAGACGACGATCCCGCACTATCAGGTCACGATGAAGTTCGACATGGATCGACTCATCGATCTTCGTCAGAGCTACAACGAGAAGTTGAAGTCGTCGGGCGTGAAGCTGTCGGTGAACGACTTCCTCGTGCGCGCGTGTGCGCTCGCGATGGCTGAGCATCCGTACTTCAACGCGAGTTTCGCGGGCGACCATGTGCGCGTCCACGAGGTCGTGAATATCGGCGTGGCGATCTCGCTGCCCGAAGAGAAGGGTGGCGGACTTGTCGTCGGCGTCATCAAGGATGCCGATCACAAGAGCCTGCGCCAGATTTCGGCCGACACGAAGACGCTTGCCGAGAAGGCGCGCACGAAGGGCCTGTCGGTGCAGGACATGTCTGACGCGACCTTCACGATCTCGAACCTCGGCATGTTCGGCGTGGAGCACTTCACGGCGATCATCAACCCGCCGAACTCGGCGATCCTCGCGTGCGGCGCTGCGGTGCAGCAGCCGATCGTGCGCGATGGGCAGTTGGTCGTTGGCACGCAGATGCAGGCGACGCTTTCGCTTGATCACCGCGTGATCGACGGCGCGATGGCCGCGCAGTACCTCGCGAGCTTGAAGGAGTTCATCGAGGAGCCGGAGACGCTGGTGGTCTGAGTTTGAGCGCTCGCAACCTGCTTCGCAACTTGCTCGCTTTGGTGGAAGCGGCGCTGAATCCAATGGTGCCAGGCACGTGCCATGCAGTGCCAGGCACTGAGCGGCACGTGCCAAGCACTGCTTGACCTCACTTGTAAGCCGTTGCAGATACGCGTTTTGCGGTCGGAATTCCTCGGTGCCAGACACGTGCCATGCAGTGTCAGGCACTGCACGGCATGTGTCAGGCACCGTTTTTGGCATCAGCCGACGAGCACGATCTCGACCGCGGCAGGGCCGTGCACACCCGTTACGAGCACGCCCTCGATGTCGGCGGTCTTCGACGGACCCGTGATGATCGTGGTCGACGCCGCATTGATCGTGTCCGCGCGCAACTCGAACAGATCGACGAGATCCGGCAGGATTTGATCGGCGCGGACGATCGCGATGTGGATCGGTGGCGTGATCCATGCGTTTCGGATGCGGCCGTTCGTCGAGATGACGAGCGAACCACTCTCTGCGATCGCGCAGTCGACATCGGTGATGCCGACCTCGCAGTCGAAAAGGAGATCATCGTTGTCGTTGGCGGCAAGGCGTGCGCCTGCAGCATTGACCGCGGTCGTTGCGCGAGTGGTGAGAAGCGCGTCGCGCACGGCAACGACAGTTTTCCCGCGCTTTTCAAGCAGTTGCGTGAGTGCCGCGTCGAGGCCAGTGTCATCGGTGCGCGTCACGCGCATGCCGACGGTAGCTGCCTTCGTTGCGAAAAGATCCGCGAGGTTCGCGGAGTCACGCGCAACACGGCGAACCATTGCGTGCGACGGAACTTCTCGCACGGTGACGGGTTGTGCGCGAACTGCGTCGCGCACGCGCGCGAGGAGCGCGTCGACCGAGGCACTTCGCGCGTTTGGGATGGGACCGGTCATTGTGCGCCTCGCGATTTCTCGCGCTTCGCGAACCAGTCGCGGAAGCTCTCGCTGGTCGCGATGCCGAGGTCGCGGGATTGCGTCCAACCGGCACCGGGGCCGGGCGCGCGCGAAAGCCATGCACGCTCGCCCTCGCCATCCTTCCGACCAAGCATCCGCGCGTGCAGCCGCACCGCGCCGATCGCAAGGCGGAACAGCCTGGGCCGCTCAGCAAGCCAACGCCAGAGTGCGAGCACACGCGCCTCGGACTTCGGCGACAGTCCCTGCGCGCGCAGTCGCACGCGGTCATGCAAGAGAAACTTCGGGATGTCGATCTTGACGGGGCACGCCTCGTAGCACGCTCCGCACAGCGAACTCGCGCGCGGCAGATCCGGATAGTTGGTGAGGCCAGCGGCAGGCTGTCCGGGGCTTGCGCCGCCCTGCGCGCGTTCGAGTTCAGGCGTCAGCACCGCGCCGATTGGCCCCGCATACATCGAGCCGTACGAGTGGCCGCCGACCTTGCGGTACACCGGACACGCATTGAGACACGCGCCGCAGCGAATGCAGCGGAGGAGATCGCGCTTTTCACTCGCGAGGACTCCCACGCGGCCTGCGTCGACGAGGACGAAGTGGACTTCCTTCGGGCCGCCGTGTTCGCCCGCGCGGCGTGGACCACGCACGAAACTCGTGTAGACCGTGAGTGGTTGCGCGGTACCGCTGCGAGCGAGCAACTTGAGGAACGGTGCCAAATCGCGCGCGCCGCGGATGAGTTTCTCGATCCCAACGAAGACGATGTGCACCGGCGGGCCGCCGACCGAGAGATCGAAGTTGCCCTCGTTCGTGCAGATGACGGCGGCGCCTTCGTCTGCGAGCAGGAAGTTCGCGCCCGACACGCCGATGTCGGCCGCGCGATAGAGGCCGCGCATATGTTCGCGGGCGATCATCGTGAGTTCGGTCGGATCCTCGGTGTAGCGGGCACCGAGTTCGCGCACGAAACTCTTCGCCGTCGCCACGCGGTCCTTGTGGATCATCGGCGTGACGATGTGCGATGGCGCGTCGCCATCGATCTGCAGGATGAACTCGCCGAGATCGGTTTCGAGCGTCTTGATCCCAGCGGCTTCGAACGCGGGCAGGAGGCCGATCTCCTCGGTGACCATCGACTTACTCTTCACACACGACTGTGCCTGACCTTCGACGCGGTGCTTGCGCGCGATCTCGAGCGCGATGTCGCATGCCTCGCGCCCCGTCGTCGCGGCGTGAACCTTCGCGCCCGACTGCTCGGCGTTCGCGATGAACCGCTCAAGTAACTCGTCGAGGTGATCGAGCGCGTATTGCTTGGTGTCGCGCGCTACGGTGCGGAGGTCGTCGTAGTCGGGCCCGAAGTCGCGGCCGAAGATTC
>JASGCF010000027.1:0-11404 GCA_030054275.1 Limnohabitans sp.
ACATTCGATTGCCGCGGCTTCTCGGGATCTTGCTCGGCGAAGGTCGTGAGGTAGATGCGATCGCCAACGACCGCGATGCCACCTTGCCCCGAGTTCGGCAACGGGCAGCGCCAAAGAATGTTCTCGTTGCGCGCGACCGACCACGCGGTGGGCGCGTTCGCTTCAGGCGCGATCCAGTTCGCATGCGGACCCGCGGCCTGCGACCACGCGTCGCAAAACCTCGACCCTTGCGCACATCCAACGAGTGACGCGAGCGTCGTGAGGAGGAAAATGAACCGAGACTCTCGCGCGCGCATCATGTGCGCAGCGTATCGCGGCGCGGAACCGTTGCCGCCGCACCTGTCTTTCCGCCGTGCGGTTCACACGATCAACTGGCGAATCGGCTCCGCGCCTTCGACGCCGACAAGTTTCTGATCGAGCCCCGCGTAGAAGAACGACAGGTGGTTCGGATCGAGTCCGAGGCACTGAAGCGCCGTCGCGTGGAGATGCTTCACGTGATAGCGGTCGTCGACGCCGGTTGAACCGAGTTCGTCGGTCTGCCCAACCGTCACGCCACCCTTGATGCCACCGCCCGCCATCCACATCGTGAAGCCGTACGAGTTGTGGTCGCGACCCGTGCCTTCGGCGTACTCGGCCGTCGGCTGTCGACCAAACTCGCCGCCCCAAATCACGAGCGTTTCATCGAGCAAACCGCGTCGCTTGAGATCCTTCAGAAGCCCCGCCACTGGCTTGTCGGTCCGACCTGCGTGGTAATCGTGGTTCTTCTTGAGGTCGCCGTGCGCATCCCACGACTCGTCGTTGTGACCGCCGCCCGAGTAGATCTGCACGAATCGCACTCCACGCTCGACAAGCCGCCGCGCGAGCAAACACTTGTTGCCGAACTCACGCGTTTGCTCTTGGTCGCAACCGTAGAGTTCTTTCGTCTCCTTCGTCTCAAGCGACATGTCGACCGCTTCAGGCGCCGTCGATTGCATGCGATACGCGAGTTCGTAACTCTCGATACGACTCTCGAGTTCGGAGTTCCCCGAGCGAAGCAGCGCGTGACGCGTGTTCCACATCTTGAGGCGATCGAGCATCGCGCGTTGATGCGTGTCGGTGCGACCCTCGGGGTTCGCGAGATCAAGAATCGGCGGGCCTTCGCCGCGCAACACCGTGCCTTGGTACATCGCGGGCATGTAGCCGCTCGACCAGTTCTTCGCGCCCGAGATCGGACCGCCCGCAGAATCAAGCATCACGACGAAGCCTGGCAAATTCTGATTCACCGTGCCGAGCCCGTAATTCACCCACGAACCCATCGATGGCCCGCCGAGGAGACGCCCCGAATTCATCATGAGCATCGCGGAGCCGTGGATCGGGCTCTCGGCGTACATGCTCTTGATGAACGCCATGTCGTCGACGCAGGTCGCGAGATTCGGAAAGAGATCGCTCACCCACGCGCCGCATTCGCCGTACTGACGGAACTTCCACTTCGGACCAACCACGCGGCCCTCGTTCTTGTCGCCGCCTCGGCCCTTCGTCTTCACCTTGATGGTCTTGCCGTCGTGCTTATAGAGCTCGGGCTTGTAGTCGAAGGTGTCGACATGGCTTGGGCCGCCGTAGCAGAAGATGAAGATGACGCTCTTCGCCTTGCCTGGCAGCATCGTTGGCTTTGCAGCCATCGGGTTGGCTGCACCACTGGCGCTCTTCGAAAGCGGCGTCGAGCCATCGAATGCGAACGCCTGTCGATCAAGGAACCCTTCCTTCGACAACATGCCCGCGAGCGCGACCGAAGTGAACGCGCCACCCGCTTGCCAAAGGAATTCGCGGCGCGTGCGTCCACAGAAGGTGTTGGTTGGTCGTTCGAGTGGGTGACTCATGTGGCGTCCTTCACATCTGGCTTCACATCAATCGATGTAGAGAAACTCATTCATGTTGAAGAGCACAAGGCACAGGCTGTTGAGTGCTTGCGCGTCGTTGAGATTTTCCTTCGCCTTCAACTCAGCGATGAAGGCGACTGCTTCATCGATTTCGCGCGCGTCTGGCGTGCGTCCGCTTGTCCATCGTCGCGCGAGTGCGATCTGCGCGCGCAAATCATTCGGGCGCTCACGCTCAAGTCGTCGCGCGAGTTTCGCGGCCTCTTCGTTCGTGAGATCACCGTTCATCATCGAAAGCGACTGCGTGGGCACAACGGTTGCAAATCGCTCGGGGCACGGACTATCAAGGTCGGCCAAATCAAACGACGACAACAACGGGTGTTGCAGCGAGCGCTTCAACTTGATGTAGAGACTGCGCCGCGTCCAACTCTCTTCAGGCGTGAGCGGCCACACTTCGCCGGGGCGCGAACTCGTTTCAAGCACTTCTCTCGGAAGCGGCGGCAACACCGGCGGCCCACCGACCGCTGCGTTGAAGGTGCCATTCGCAATCAGCATCGAATCGCGCAATTCTTCGGCGGTGAGACGCCGCATGCGGAAGCGCGAAAGCAATTCATTTGGCGCGTCTTTCGCAAGCGCGGCATCTGTCGGCACGCTTGACATGCGATATGCACTCGACAGCATGATTTCTCGATGCATCGCCTTCAAACTGCCGCCGTGCGCGAGTAGGCGTGTGGCAAGATGATCGAGGAGTTCAGGATGCGTCGGTGGCTCGCCAAAGCGTCCGAAGTCGTTCGGCGTTGGCACGATGCCATCGTTGAAGTGGTGTTGCCAGACGCGATTTGCGATCGTGCGCCACGCGAGCGCGTTGCGCGGATCGACGATCCAATCGGCGAGCGCAAGACGAAGACCAGCGCTCTCACCATGCGCGGGCTTGACCGCTGGCGCTGGTTCAAATCGCGCTGCAACAAGCGGCACAGCCGGCTCAACCACATCACCAAGCGAGTGCGGATTTCCGCGCTGCATGATGCGCGTTTCGCGGGGTGCCGCGTTTTCGCGCACAGCGAGCACTGTTTCGCCTTTCCAATCGGGCGCACGAAGTGCCGCGAGTTGCGCGTGTAATTCGTCGAAACGCTCGGCGGCGTCTTCACCCGCGCGCGCTGCGAGATCCGCGCGCACTGCCTCGGGGCGAGTGAGACCGAACGCCATCGAGCGCACTTCATTCTCGCCAAGCACACGCTCGTAAAAACGCACTTCATCGATGTCGCCCGCAAACGCGCCGCCGCCCGGCAACATCGCGCCGATCGCGAGTTTGCGCGGGCTGTCGAGTTTCGCCTTCGAGCCGCGCGCGCGATCGACCGCAACGCCGTCGACGAAGAGCGTGATGTCGCCCGACTTTCGCGAGCGGGTGAACGCGACATGGTGCCAGCGGCCATCGTTGTGACCAGGACCCGACGACACGAAGGTCTCCGGATCGCCCGTGCCCGCACTGATGTAGCCGTTTGCGATGTACGACACACCGAAATCGCGCACGATGCCGGGAATCTCGCCGTCGACGAGGCCTTTGCCGAGGAACCAGCGGCGATCGCTGTCCGAACCGCCACCAACATCGGTGGTTCGGAAGAAGAACGAAATCGTGAAGTCGTCGCCGACCGGACGGTCAATCTCAACGCGGTCGTCACCCGCGTCGAAGTGAAACGCCTTGCCGATGATGCCCGGCGCTTCGAAGCCCGCGTCACGCACCGTTGCTGGCTTCGACGCGTCGACTGCGTTCACCGCGGTCGCGCTCTTCGCATCTTCAAACTTCAAGTGGGCGACGAGGCCTTCCGATGGCGCAGAGTCGGGGAATGCATCGAGCGTCACGCGGCCTGATTTCGCTTCAAGCGCGCGAATTTCGCCCACGAGCGCTTCGCGCCGCGCGATGAACGCCGCAATCTCTGCCTCGGGGTCGGCGTGACCAAAGTCGCGTCGCACCATGCGCAGCACATTGTCGGCCTCGATCGAGTTGAACGGCGACTCTTTGTACGGCGCCACTCCCGCGAAATACGCGGCGAATTGGTAGTACTCGCGAATGCGAATCGGATCACCCTTGTGATCGTGGCAGCGCGCGCAATTCATCGCGATGCCGAGGAATGTGCGCGCCGTCGTATCGACGATGCCGTCCATGTCGTCGGCCAGCGCCTGCTTCAGGTCAGGGACTTCGTCGTCCCAAAGCCCCAGTCGGTAGAAGCCCGTCGCGACGAGCGTGTCGAAATCGCGATCGGGAAGTTCGTCGCCCGCAATCTGCGCGCGAACAAATCGCGCGTACGGCATGTCGGCGTTCAGGGCGCGCACGACGAAATCGCGATACTTCCACGCGGCTTCCTTGTCGCTATCGCGCTCGAATCCGTTGGTGTCGGCGTAGCGCACGAGATCAAGCCAGTGGCGGCCCCACTTCTCGCCGTAGTGCGGACTTGCGAGGAGGCGATCAAGAAGCCGCTCGTAGGCGTCGGGCGAGGCATCCGCAACGAACGCGTCGATCTCCTCAGGCGTGGGCGGCAAGCCCGTCAAGTCGAGGGCCGCGCGGCGGATGAGCGCCACACGATCGGCTTCGGGTGCGGGCACGAGGCCTTTCGCCTCCAATTTTGCGAGGAGGAAGCGATCGATGTCGCTGCGGCACCACGCGTCGTTCCGCACCGCGGGCACGGCGGGCGCGACGAGTTCTTTGTAGGCCCACCACGAGTCTCGCGCAGCTTCCGCGCGCTTGATGATCGTCTCTTCCGAAAGTGACTTTGCTTCATGCGTCGCCGACTGTTGCGCCGGTTTCTCGGTTGGGGCCGTCTGCGTTACCAAAGTCGCCGACGCGAACACGACCGCTGTGGTCAACAGCGACGCTGCCGACGCAATCGCGAAGGGCGAAGTCACAAAGCCAAGCAAGCGAAGGCGCATCGCTTCAAGGTAGCCGCGCAATCCGCCCCGCCAACGCGTGTTGACAGCCGATCTTGAAAAAGGGTCGGAGAAGCGCGGTTGTTCGACGCGGAGGGGTCACACGCCTCATCCACAAACCCTGCGTCTGGAAAACCTGCGTCCAGAACTTCGCATTGAAGCGAGGCCAACCCTCCGATATCGCTGCATGAACTCGTCCGGATCAAGCATCATGCCCCCCGCCCTCTTCGAATTGCTTGGTTGGATCCCTGCGATCGTCTTTCCAGCGGCCACCCTGCTGCAACTTGCTGCGATTGTGCGCAGACGAAACGCGGCTGGCGTTTCTGCGCTCGCGTGGTCGCTCTTCGGGCTGGCCAACATCTGTCTGTACGCATACACCGAGAAGTACTCGGAACTGGAATCGATCCTCGGCTCGCTTGGGACTGCGTTTCTCAATCTCTGCATCGTCGTCGCAGCCATTCGGTACCAACGAGCCGCGCGTCGTCTAGAGAAGGCCTCGCCCAACGACGCGCATGCCTGATCGCACGACGATGCCCTGTCTGACGGATGGCCCTGTCTGACGGATGGCCCTGTCTGACGGATGCACCGGGCTTCCGTGATCCATCAGACAGAGCCCAGCCACGCACCCGCCCCCCCCCGCGGGAGGGATGCGCGGGAGGGATGCGCGGGAGGCTTGGAAAAGATTTGAGCGGGATTTGGAATTTCACCACGCAAGCATGAGTCCTTGCCGGAACCTCCCCGAACGCATCGCAGACTACACAGGCACGCCGCGTTCGAGTTCCACGCCAAAGCGACACGCCACACCAACACGCCACACCAACACGCCACCTGCAAGCACCAGACCGCCCTCGGAGTTTCCACATGCCAGCACGCCGCCTCCGCTCTCTTGCCAAGATCCCATGCGCGCTTGTTCTCGCTGCAGCAGCCCGACGCGACGCACTGCTTCGCGCACGACACCGTGTTCCGACGCTTCGGCTTTCCACGCTTGCTGCGATGGGTGCTTTGGCCGGCTCTCCGGGGTGCGTCGCAGTTGGAGGCGCGAGAAATGAGGCGCCGCCCACGCTCGGTCGGCAGTTGATCGATCTCAAGGCAGCGCTTGATACCGGTGCGATCAGCGAGTCCGAGTACAACTCGGCCAAATCTCGACTGCTCAACACGCAAAACGACGCGGCACCTCGCGCAACCAAGCAATAAGCGCGCCAATCGGCGGGCTATTCCGCGTACAGCGCGCGTCCATTTCAACAAATCACATCTGAAATCTGCTGTTCACGCGCAGAAACTGCGCGGCGAACACTCTTCTCTCACAGCCATCGCGGGCATTCGCTGCGCGGCAACTGTGCGTTTCTACGCACAGAAATCGCGTCGACGGATGTCTTGCGCGTAGGGCAAATGTCACATGGCGTCGCGGATCGCTGCGGCGGCTTTGGGTCGGGGCTCTTCGTGCGGCGATGGTCACTCAGGTGGGTTGCTCTGCATCGTTGCATTGCACTCGACATGGCTGCTTTTTGGCTGGCCGCAGGCGTTGTTCGCGTCGCATGCATTCGTGCTTGCATTCGTGCATGCATTCGTGCATGCAATTTGGGATGGGCGCCCTGCACAGCCAGAGCTCGGCGGAGTTGGTCGGTTCACTGAACATGTTTCTATTCGCATGGAACGATGCGTTGATCGTTGAGGAGAGTTGGAGAACACTATGCCACGAAACACCATTGCCAGCGCTGCAACGCGCAAGTTCGCCGTCGTCGGTACAGCCATTGCATCAAGCGCGTTTGCGTCGCTTGCTGCGTATGCCGATGCGCCAACGCTCGCGCTGACGCTGAATTCGAGCACATGGACCGATCGCACTGCAGAAGGCGATGCTTCGACTGGTTTCGTCTATTCGAATCTGCTCGAAGGTGCCGAAGGCCGACTTGACTATCGCGTCGAGGTGCTGCCAAGCGGACAATCCGTGCTTGGATTCTCGTTCGATGTGGTCAACACCACCGGCGCGACGCAACTCTACACGCTCACCAGTGCAATCGCGGTCGCAGGCATGCCCAATGGCTGCTTGCTCGGCGCGTCGATCGGCGGCTCTGTGAGTGATGCGAACTTCGACGGCACCGCGACGCTCACGAGCGCGTTCGGTAACCCGCTTTTCTGGGGTGGTATCGATTTCGGTGGGCCGTCGCAGCAGCAACTCGCGACGCTCATCAATGCACCGTTCACGATTTCTGCGCCATTCATCGGTGGCACCGCAAGCGTTGGCCCTGCGTCTATCGGGCTTCCTGGTCCAAGCGCGCCGGGTTCCGGCTTCGCCGGAGGATTCCAGTCGATCGCACTTCGCTTTGCGCTCACGGCTGGTGACCGCGCAAGTTTCAGCGGCGTCTTCGTGCTGCAACCAGTGCCAGCACCAAGCGCGTTGGCATTGCTCACGGCTTCTGCACTCATTGCAAAGCGTCGGCGCCGATGATGACATGCGTGCGCACGCAGAGCGATCATCCGCTCGCCGTGCGCAGCGCGTCTTGAAGCGCGACCTCAAGTCGCTCAAGATCGATCGGCTTTCGCAAGAAACTGCATATGCCAGCAGCAAGACCAGCGCGTTCGGTTGCAGCGTCGACATAGCCGGTGCAACAGACGATCGGCATGGTGGCGCCTCGTCGACGCAACTCGCGCGCAAGTTCGATACCTGTCATTCCAGGCATGGTGAGATCTGTCAGGACCAGATCAAGAGCGGTATCACGCTCTGCTGAAATCAACGCATCGGCCGGATTGCTGCACGCGACAACATCGAAGCCGATCGCGATCAACATCTCACGACCAACCTCGAGCACCAACGGATCATCATCCACAAACAACACGCGTTGTTGCTGGACGGGGCTCGTGTTGATCGACACTGATGGCGTGTCATCTGCCGTGTTTCCCGCAAAGTCAACGCGTGCTGCGGGCAATTCCATCGCGTCGCGCGACACCTTCGGGAACAACATTTCAAAGCGCGCGCCCTGACCGAGTGCACTTGAGACAGCAATACGCCCGTCCATCTCCGCGACGGCTTGCCGCACGAGACTCAGTCCAAGACCGCTCCGCGCGTTTCCGTCCGCGTGATCTTTGGACTCGCTGAAATACGGATCGAAAATGTGGGCCTGTACAGACTCGGAGAGTCCTGGTCCGTTGTCCTCAATCGCGATCAACATCCATCGCTGACCTGCGCGTTCTTCGACGCGCACCTCAATCGTCACAACGCCGCCTCGATCGCGCACAGCGTCCACCGCGTTTGTCCCAAGGGTGAGCAGTGCTTGCGCAAGCGCTGCACGATCACCGAGTAACTGGCCGCTCTCTGGGTCAATACGCGCGTCGATCCGAACTTGCGTGGCAGCCATGCGCCGCAACATGTGCGTCAACTCGATGGCAACATCAGCGGGCTTCACCAACTCGATCGAACGATCTTGTCGGCGTGCAATCGCAAGCACTTGCTGCACAAGTTCACTTGCGTCGCGCGCAGATTGCTGCATCTGGGTGATCATCTGTCTTGCGCGCTCATCGAGTGTGTGATCGCGTCCCAGCACCTCGGTATACAAGAGAATCGGCCAAAGAAGGTCGTTGAAATCCGAAGCGATCCCAGAGGCAAGTTGTCCAACGGCCTGCATACGCTGCTTCTCTTCCACTGCGGCATGTAAACGCTCGCGCGTCAACGCCGTCGCAAAACTCCCAGCGAGCGAACGAAGTGTCAGTCGATCTGTGCGATCAAGTCCCCGTGCGGATTCCCGTTTGGGAACACACGCAACCACGCCCCAGAGGTGGCCCGACACCAAGACTGGTTTGAGCGTCATCGCACGCTCTCCGTCGGCGTCGGGGTCTTGCCATTGAATCTCTACCGCTTCGTCGCGCTCAAGACGAGCGCGATCGCGTTCGGCGCGTTCAAGTGCGATGTGCATGTGTGGCCATGGTGAACCAAAAAGCGGCTGCCACACAAACTCGATCGACTCAGATGAAGATTGGCGATCGTCATCCGGCTGCGTAAGTGACAAGAGCGCGACCACCTCGGCATCGAGCGCGGTGCCAACCAACGCAAGCGCTGCGTACGCGGCTGGCCCCCATTCGACGGCGCCAAGCAATCGTTCCGCTGCTGTGCCCGTTGCTTCGAGCAATCGTCCGCGACGCGCGCTGCGTGATTCCGCTTCGATGCGGCCATACGCGAGGCCCGCGAAATCTGCAAGAAATGCGAGAATCTGGCGGTGTCGATGATTGAAACTCCACGCGTCTGGGCTTGCAAAACCAATCGTTCCGATGGTTCGACCTTCCGAGACCACCGGCAGAAAAAGTCTCGCACGCACTTCGCGTCCGTGCCCGGCTGGCATGTGCTGTGACTCGGCGTCGAGAAACGCAAGATCGGGAATATCGATCGGACGCCCCGTGCGGATCACGCGACCAGGGTGGCGCATCATGGCTGTACTTTCAGCCGCAACGCGCTCGATTTCTGTCAAACCCCGCGCATGACACAGCCGAAGCAGCCCAGACTCTGGATCGATGAAATAGAGACCGGAGTATGTTGCACCAACCACACGATCACACATCGCATCAATCGTGTGCGCCAACTCCATGATGGTTTGCACCTTCGCAAACGCACGAGCGGCTTGTCGATCAAGTTGGCCTCGTTCGATGAGCCAGCGATTGATCTCCGCGAGTTCTTCGCGTGGGAGTCGTTGTGCAAGTGACTCCGTCAACGACGCGATCCATGTACGACATGCATCGAATTGAGCTTGAGAAATCTCTTGGTCTTGCAAGACAACCAAGACACCAAGCACTCCAACCATGCAACGCGATTCACGACCCGCGCCTGCGCGCGCTGTCAATGGAGCAAGCACCACGCGCTCATCGATGGCGCCTTCCAACTCGCGAGCGACTTCATCAAGTGATTCCGTTGGCACATCCGGCGCACCGGCGCGCGCCAAACGCACAAGTTGCCTCGACTCGCCAAGACCAAGCGTCTTGTTTGTTCCATCACCGTGGGGATGCGCGCGCCATATCCACAGTTCCACAGCGAACGATGCACATTCGCTGCGGCAGTGCGCCGTGATTCGACGCGCAACTTCGGTGAGAGATTGCTCACCCGAAGGGATATCCCGGAAGATCGTTTCGAGGTCCGGCAGTGCCATGCGGAATGATCAGCGTATCGGCGATTGGGCAGTTGGGTCCGAGACTTTGGCGTCGCGGCACTTGACTTTCCGAGATATCGGAGCGACGCTCGGTGCATGGCCAACAACCCGTCGCGATCGATGACATCTTTCAACTTCGCTCGACTTTGCGCAGCTGTCGCGATCTCGAGCAGCGCCCTTCTGTCGTTGGGCTGGTCCCAAGCGTACGCGCAAGCCACTGCCCGCAACGACGGTCAGCAAGATGCGCCCAAGCAACGCGATCGAATCTTGGTGTTTTCGAAGACTGGCGGGTTCCGACATGATTCGATTCCCGATGGCATCGCGTGCGTTCGCGAGTTGCTCGCCGATCGTTACGACATCGATGCAACCGAAGATGCCGCGCTGTTTACGCGCGACAATCTCAAGCGATATCGCTGCGTGGTGTTTGTCTCCACAACCGGCGACATTTTGAACCCAGATCAACAACTCGCCTTCGAGGAGTTCATTCGTGCAGGCGGCGGTTTTGCTGGAATTCATGCAGCCGCCGACACAGAGCATTCGTGGCCTTGGTACGGCAAACTTGTGGGCGCGTACTTTAAGACCCATCCACCCGTGCAAGAATCGCTCGTGAAGGTTGAAGATCGCAAGCATCGTTCGACGCGCATGTTGCCTGCGGATTGGAAACGCACCGATGAGTGGTATGTGTACGACCACAATCCGCGCAGTGAGGTACGGGTTCTCGCAAGCCTCGACGATGCCACAGTCGAGGGTGCCGATATGGGCGGCGATCATCCAATCGCGTGGTATCGCGAGTTCGACGGTGGCCGCTCGTGGTACACCGGTGGTGGTCACACGAAGGAGAGTTTCCGCGAGCCACTTTTCCGCAAACATATTGAGGGCGGGATTTTGTGGGCTGCGAGCGCAAAGGACGATCCTGCGCAGGCATCATCGGATAGTCCGAGTTCACGGTCCGACAGCGGCGATGGTGAGGCAGGTGGTGGTGAAGCAGGTGGGGGAAAGCCTGTTTCCGGAACGCCCGCAGCCGCTCCGCCATCCAACACGCGCGAGCCCGTTCCAAATCGTTCACATCCTGCGCCAGAAGCGTGATTTCGTACGAACCAAGCGACCACGATCGTTGTCATTTTCCATGAATGCGCAATCGTGCGTCGCGGGCTCTTACACATCGAGCGCGTGAAAATCATCACCGCGAACTCAAGATTTTCCCTGTTTGCACGGACCCGCTCCGCCATTTTCGCAGTATCGGTGTATAGTTCCGCGCGTCGATGGTGACATCGACCCAATCAAGATCTTTTCCCCCATGGGGCTACTGCGCAGCCGATCGCGCAGTGGCCCTTTTTCTTGGCGGTCGCCGCTGCGGCGGCTCCCTCTGGCGGCGTCGACATCAAAACCAAGACGCTCTACCGCCTGCGGCGGCTCCCTCTGGCGGCGTCGACATCAAAAGGAAAACGCTCTACCGCCTGCGGCGGCTCCCTCTGGCGGCGTCGACATCAAAAGGAAAAC
>JASGCF010000027.1:11504-17340 GCA_030054275.1 Limnohabitans sp.
GCTCTACCGCCTGCGGCGGCTCATTCGCTGCGAGGCCAGCCGAAGTCCGCGAGCCGCGAGCGCTCAAACCAAGCGCTTCAACCTCGGGGCGAGAAATCCAATCGGAAGCGAGCTCCGTCCATCGATCGCGAAGTCGGCCAATGCTTCGCCGATCACTGGCGCGAACTTGAATCCGTGCCCACTACATCCGCACGCCACCACCACATTTGCAACCTTCGGATGGTGTCCGATGACGAAGTGGTGATCTGGCGACATCGTGTACATGCAGTGACGCGCGTCCACAACGCTCGCGAGATCCAATCGCGGGAAGAAACACTGCGTTGCCTCAAGCGTTTGCTGCAACATCGCCATGTCGACGGGCTCGGCAAGCGATGAGGGCGGCAGTGCTGGACCGCACGCGTGCAAACCAACCTTCATACCCCGCGGTGTACCCATCCCATGAAAGGACGGAATTCCGTACACGGCGGGCGCAGTACCACGATCGAAAAACCAAACCGGCAGGCGATCAACCCGCAACTCTGCGTCGCCGCGCGTCCGTCCGAGATCATCTCGCCGCGTGTCGTGCTGCCGAAGCCACACGATGGTTTCACGCGTAGGTCGCAACTGAAACGGATTGGCAAGGCTCATGTCCGACAACTCAGGCATCCACGCGCCGGACGCAAGCACCAGCGCTCCCGCCTCAAAAATGCCGGCATCGCACGACACCGTCACGCGTGATCCCTGCGACTCCCAACGCGAGATCGGCATGTTCCGCAAGATCTGAGCGCCTCGCCTTTCGGCGACCCGCAATGCTGCGCCAATCACCTTTTCAGGACGCACAAATCCGCCGCGCGGCTCGAAAGTCACTTCCCAGTTCGGTGCCACATGAAACTGCGGGAATCGACGCATCAATTCGGCGCCATCAAAGTGCTCGACTTGAAGTCCGTGCAGGCGTGCGCTTCGGAGCACCCCTGCGGTCGTCGGGTTCCCGGGAGCTCCACCCATGAGAACCCCGCACTCGGTCTTCAAACGCACTCGCATCTCGCGCTCAAGTCGCTCAAAGCCTTCGTATGCGCGCAACAGAAGTGGCACATAGTCTGCGTGCTCGAAGTATGCCTGTCGAATCACGCGGCTCCCACCATGCGACGAGCCCTTCGCGTGTGGCGGATCAAATCGGTCAATCCCAAGGACGCGGGTACCACGGCGCGCGAGCTCCGCAAGCGTTGCGGAACCCATCGCGCCAAGACCAACCACGATCACATCAAAGGTGCGTTGCATAGGTCATCCACGCGAACCACAGTGCGCCGTGCGCAACAACCAGGTCGCTTCAATTCCACGCGCCGAGAAGCATCGAAAGATCTGCCGGTCCAACCACTCCGTCAAGGTCAAGATCTGCAATGCCGTTCCCACCCCAACTGTTCAAGAGAACCGCAAGATCCTCTGCGCCAACATTGCTGTTGCCGTCGAAGTCGCCGTTGTTGTAGACGCGCGCCGTCACGCTGATCGTGATCGTTTTCTCGGTGAAAAGTCCGCCAGAATCTGTCCCGCGCAGCGTGACGACATGCGTTCCGACAGTGAGATTTCGTCGCACCACAAATCGTCCGCTCCCCAGTGCACCGTCACGCGACGAGGTCCATGTGAGTCCACTTTCTGGAAGCAATTGATCATCGATATCCCACGCAGAGCCATGCAAGACAACCGTGGCACCGGCGGGGAATGTGGTCTGTGTGTTCGGTCCAATGACATGCACATCAGGCGGTGCACTATTCCCAAAGTAACTCGCGCCGCTGGTTTCACTCTCACTCGTATGCACGCCGTCGCTCACACGAACGCGGAACCGCGCGCTCGCGCCACGACTTGCCGGAAGATCTGCTGCATCGAAGTCGAAGGTTGTGCCCTGCACGCCGACTGCGACCGGAAGCCATGCGTTGCCTCCATCGGGGCTGTAGAGAAGATCCGACACAAGCGTGTCGCCGTCGAGGTCTGTCGCGTTCCAAGTCAATCGCACAGGTCCATGCATTGCACTCGGGTTTGGTACCGCTTGTCCGAGCGCCACCGCGATCGATGCAAGCTCGAGCGAATCAACCACGGGCGCATGCTGGCTTCGCACCAGAGAGGCAAGTACGCGCGAAGGCCCTGAGACGCCGCGCGCACCAAACTCACGCACAACGATAGATGCAGCTTCGCGTCCATCCACCCAGCGCGGAAGATTCACAAAGAGCGGTGTCTGACGGTGCGCATGACGCGGATCACGACAACTCTCGCGGCAGCCACGCGTGTCAACACGAACAGCCGAAAGCAAGGCGCCATCTGCATTGAAACTCTCAACAAGCACATTTCCACGCGGATTGTCTGCGGTCGGCACCACCAATTCATTCGTCATAGCGTGATCAAGTTGCACACTGCGTGCCACATGATCATGTACACCCGTGATGCGCAGCACAGATGTCGCGCCGTCCATTGCATCCGTCGCGCCGCCACTGCCATTCTCGCCACCATCCACTGCGCTGCATGCGCTGCGAGCGTCATTGATACAGTCGAGGTACGAGCCAGACGCAACCCACGCTTCCGGCGTGAGAAGACCTGCGTACATGATGTCCTTCTTCGTGGTGGGCATCACCTGCGCGATGTTGAGTGGATCGCGCAATTGGTGCTCGACATCGAAACCAATCGTCCCGAGTAATGAGGTGTTGTGTGAAAGCCCCCAACAGTGACCGATCTCATGCGCGAAGGTGCGCTGATAGCGCGAATTTTCGGTGTTCCCGAATGCAGCGTCGCCGGGAATACCAATCGCCTGACCATTTCCGCTGAACGGATTTCCTGGCAGCCAGCCGTAGATGAATTCAGGCCGTTGATAGCCAGCAGCCGGAATCGTTGTCTGACGAATGGAACTGAGTGTGTTGAGAAGCGTGCTGCTTGTGGAATTGATGTCCGTTGACAGGATCGGCGGCGCGAGCGGCGAACGGTGGTAGTTCCAATCGCCGGTCTTGTAGATCCCGCGCAAGAATGCATCACCATTTCCTGGCTCGATCACCGTCGCGCTTGGTAGTCCACCACCAAGTGTGTAGTTCACCGGCGTGTACGCAATATCGACCATCTTGCGACACGCAAACACGCGGTTGTTCAAAGCGAAGGTGTTGTTCGCGTAGTTCGTCTCTACCACCGTACGGAACGGATTCACAGTCACCACGAAATCGACATCGTTGGACTGCGGAGGCAGACAGATGAAGTTCAGCGTGTCGTTGATGTTTGCCGTATTTGGTGTGATCGGCGCTGTGATCGGTCCGTTGGTTGAGTAGACCGGCGAGCCAGCGATCTCGACACCATTGCTGTAGATCCGCAACACAGCATCGACATTCGCCTGCGCTGTCGTTTGCCCAGTCACGGCAATCCGCACACGCACGGCGGTGGCATTCTTCGCAACGAGCGTGGTCGCATTCGACGCATCTTGCCAGCCTTGCGTGATCTCGATGCCAGCAACCGAAAGGTCGCCCGCGAGCGCGATGCTCGTCCAGAACGAAGAACTCAAAATCACAGCGCGCTGAAGCGAATGTTGCATCGTCACAATGTACTTCCGACTGCCGTTCGTCCAAGCCAAAGACCCACTTTCCCCGCGTTACAGTGCATACCGATGCACCGCGAAGACAACCCAGTCGCGCAGACCGGAGAGCCACAGTCACGAGAGTCACGAGAGTCACGAGAGTCACGAGCCAGGCTGCTACCGATATTTCTTGCGTTTCTTGCGTTTGGCGCCCGCGCGTTTGGCGGGCCGGTGGTGCAGATCCACGGATTGCTCGAAGAGTTCGTGGTGCGCCGGAAGTGGACCGATGAGGACCGCTTTCGCCGCGCGCTCGGCGTGTACCAAGTGCTGCCCGGACCCGAAGCGCATGAGATGTGCTGCTACCTCGGCACCGTGCGCGGCGGGCGCTTGGGCGGCGTCGCTGCCGGCCTCGGCTTCATGCTGCCGGGGCTTCTCCTCATGCTCGGCGCGAGCGCGCTCTACGGCGTGCTTGACCTCACCTCGCCACCCGTAGCCGGAGCGCTCGCCGCGATGCAGATCGTCGCGTGCGCGCTCATCGTGCGCGCTGTGTTCAAACTCGTCACCCCCATTTGGACGGCTGCATCAGACACGAACAAGATTCCCATGCTCGTCGTGTTCGTGGCCTCGCTTCTCTGGGTGAATGTCGTCGAGTTCGGCGGCGGACTTGCCGTCGAGGGCTCCGCTTCGATCGACCCGCGCGGCGCGGGCGAACTCTTCGGACACGGACTCGTTGCAGGACTCGTCACCTTCGGCGGTGCATACACAGCGCTTCCCTATGTGAGTTCGATCGCAGCGGGTGACGGAGGCTGGATGACGCAACAAGCCTGCCTCGACGGCATCGCGATCGCGAGCGTACTGCCTGCGCCGCTTGTCATCTTCGGCACCTTCGTTGGCTACCAAGGAGGCGGACCCGCAGGCGCACTTGCGTTCACGGCCGGGATCTTTCTGCCCGCATTCAGTTTCACCTTCGTCGGATTCGGCTTCTTCGAGCGGTTGGTCGCGTGGAAAACGGCACGACGCACGCTCGACTTCCTGAGCGCGGTTGCGATCGGCCTGATTGCAGGTGCCGCGATCCTCTTCGTGATCGAGACAAGCGGCGGATGGCCCAAACGACCCGTGTTTTTCGGCGGATGGACATCGCCCTTGATCGGACTTGCGATCTTCGTCGCCATGAGCATCAAGCATCGACTCATGTCCCCCGCGCTTGTCGCGAGCGCCGCCATCCTCGGCGCACTTGCAGGGATACTCGCATGAGTGAACGACTTCGCGCCTGAGCCGTACACTCCGCGCGTGCCGAAGCCGTTCCGCGATCCATCCGACCGTCCGCAACCACGCAAGCGCGAAGAGCGTCCGCCTCTACGGATTTTCCCAACAACGCTCTGGGAGTATCCGAGCCAGCACTACGACAGCCCTGCCATGCGCGAGGCGCAGAAGAAAGAGCGACTGCTGCGCGGAGAATCACCGCGCCCACTTGAGATTCAAGGCGATGCTGTCATCGGCTCTGGCTCCATGCAGGGCGACAAGGAGTATGTCGGCGCCACGCCGTCGTGGGTGATTTGGCAGTTGTTGTCGCGGTACACGCGCGAGAACGATGTCGTGGTCGATCCGATGTGTGGATCGGGCACGACGCTCGATGTCTGCCGCGATCTCAAGCGCAAGGGCGTCGGCTTCGATCTCAATCCGCAGCGCGAAGAGATCCGCCGCAACGACTCGCGCAAACTACCGCTCGACAAAGAGAGCGTCGACTTTGTCTTTATTGATCCGCCGTATTCGACGCATGTCGATTACTCCGACGACGCGCGCTGTATCGGCAAACTCGACTCGGGCGGCGATGACGGCGGCCGCGCGTACTACCGTGCGATGGAAGATGTCATTCGCGAGATTCACCGCGTGCTCAAGCCTGGCCGCTACATGGGACTCTATGTGAGCGACTCGTGGCGCAAGAAGCGCGATCGCGACGGGAAAGCGGTCAAAGGCAGTGAGTTCATGCCGATCGGCTTTGAGTTGTTCGCGATCATGCGCAAGTACTTTGTTGCCGTCGACATCATCTGCGTCGTGCGTCACAACAAGAAACTCACCTACGGCAATTGGCGAAAGGCTGCAGAAGAGGGCAACTTCTTTCTTCGTGGCTTCAACTACTGCTTCATCATGCGCAAAGCGTGAGGCGCGGCTGCGCGGGTGGTTTCGAGCGTTTCAACGCCGTCGTGCCGGTGCCCCTGTGTCTCTGTGAGAGATCCGTGAGAGATTCGTGAGAGCTTCGTGGGTCATTCGCTCGCGCTCAAACGCCGATGACTCCCGTTGAATCACCGAAGCGCT
>JASGCF010000307.1 GCA_030054275.1 Limnohabitans sp.
GCATCGAAGTCGGTGCAGTACTCGGAGATGCAGTTACCGCCAGCGTCGGCAACGAGCGCGCCGAAGGGCTGCGCGCCGCTCGCGCAAGCCGTGCTCGATGCGACCGAGACGCCGCCGTCGGTCGCGAAGACCGCGTGACCGCCCGAAGTGCCGTTTGTCTCTGCTGCGAACTCGCAGTCGACGAGCGACACGGCAAGCGAGGTGCTCGTTCCGTAGAGCGCGGATCCCGTGGCCGCCTGGTTCCCCTCGAAGCGGCAGCGGAGGACATCGAGGTCGACGAACAGATTGGCCCCCATGGCGCCGCCGTTCTGCGCGGCGATGTTTCCGCTGAAGACGCAATCCTCGATGGGCATGTTGATGTACCCGTAGATGTCAAGCGCGCCTGCGAAACTCGCAGCCGTGTTGCCGGTGAAGTTCGTCCGCCGAATCACGCTGTTCTTCCGCGCGATGTTGAGCGAGACGGCGCCGCCGTAATACAGGGTCGACGCGTTGCCTTCGAAGGTGCAGTCCTCGATGACGAAGGTGTTGCGATCTGCGATGATCGCGCCACCGGTGCGAGAGCTGTTGTCGCGGAAGGTGCACCCGCCGAGCCGAATCAGTCCGTACCAGCCGACCGCCGAGAGCGCTCCACCCGCGTCGTTGGGCGCGGTGTTCCCGATGAAGGTGCAGCCATCGGCCTCGAGCCGCTGGCCATAGCCCCCGAACTCCTCGCCGATCGCGCCGCCGCGGCTCGTCGTTGCCGTGTTTGCCGCAAAGCTGCAGTCCGTGAGGATGACCGGGTGGTTCATCGCGGCAAAGATCGCGCCGCCCGATGGCGCGGCATTTCCGGTGAACGTGCAGTCCGTGAACGTCGTCTCGGTGTCGTTGCCGTCGAGCGGCGTCGCGAGACCCGTGATGCCGACGCGCACCGCGCCGCCACCCAGTCCACCCGAGGGCGACACGTTGTCGCTGAACGTGCAGTTGAGGAAGTTCGTGCGCACCGTGGGCGCATCGGGATGCGGGGTGTACTCGAGCCTCACGGCGTTGCCTGCCGTGCCCGTGAAGGAGCAGTCCTCGAACGTGTAGATGTTGTTGCCGAACGCGCAGCAGGATGCGTAGCACTGCACGGCGTGCCCAATCGAGCCGATGAAGGTGCAGCCACGAGCGCCGCAAGGACCGTCGCTCCAGAACAGCACCGGCCGCGTGCAGTCGACGAACTCGCAGTCGACGATGTCGAATCCGGTGTAGAGCACGGGGTAGGATTCGGCGGGCGCACAGCGCTCGAAGCGCGAGGCGTTGGTGATGCCGCTGTAGGCGAGGAAGTTCGCGACGCAGTCCCGCACGAGGCAACCGTCGAAGGTCATCAGCTGCTGGCTGCCCGTCACATCGGCGACGGT
The DNA here is from genome assembly GCA_030054275.1 of Limnohabitans sp. Lineage (GTDB taxonomy): Bacteria > Planctomycetota > Phycisphaerae > Phycisphaerales > SM1A02 > QWPT01. The sequence goes on from JASGCF010000307.1 coordinate 1,377, forward strand.
GAGGTCCTTCATGCGAATCTCGAAGGCCATGCTGCCCGACGGAGCGAAGCAGAGAGGAACACCGGGCGCCTCGTCGGTGACGATCGTCTCGCCGCCGCCCGCACCGCGGATCGTGATGTTGAGCGCCGTGCTCCCGGGGACTTCTGCCGACATCGTCCATGTACCCGGCGCGACGACGATCTCAAGCGGCACACCAGGACACGCCTGTGCGACCGCAGCGTTGATCGACGCAGCCTGCTTTGGGACATGGATCACGCTCGGACAATCACCCAACGCTGCGAATACAGGCGACACCGCGCAGGCCACGAACAACGACGACACAACGACAGAGTCCATCGATCCGATACGCATCTCTCACTCCTCAAAAAACAGCGCGACAAACCGCAAGGATTCAAGCGTTGAAGCGTAACTTGTCGGGCAACGATCACACCAATTTATGCAGATATCGCCGTCGATTCCTCGATCGGCGGCAAGTTCTCGGCCGCCACGAGCAGCGTCATCACTTCAAACGCAATGCCTTCGCGTCCTTCGCATGCCGTGCGAAGCAGCGCATGCCACTCGCCGCGCGGTCGCTCGCGGCACAGTTCAAAGAGCGACTGGATCTCATTCCACCGCGCGCGATCGCGTTGAAGAGGCTGTGACTCACTCGCGCCACGCACTCGATCTCCGTTGGTGTTCATGCCGATCTCCTTCTCAGTCGAATTCCCGTTGAAATCCATCACACTTCCCCGCGCACATCCGGCGGCTTGCTTGCCGCACCGCGCACCTCGGCCTGAGGCGCGGACAACTCTCGGTGCATCCACGCGCGCGCAAACGCCCAATCGGTTTTGACGGTGCGCTCTGAAATATCAAGACACACCGCAACCTGCTCGATTGTCAGTCCACCAACGAAGCGCAACCATGCCACCGCAGCCGGGCGTTCTGCCAGTTTCTCGAGCCTTTCAAGCACTTCGATCACGCGAGCACTCATTTCTCCGGAGCCATCGAGGGGCAAACCGAGCGCCGGCGTATCGAGCGAAAGTCCACGACCTTCGCTCATCAACCACTCCCCTGCGCGTCGTTCGCGCGCAGCGCGTCGCGCAGCGTCGGTCGCAATCTGGCCCATCATGCGCACGAGCGATCCAAACAGGTGCGCGCGGTTTTCGAAGGTCGCTCCGCCCATTTTGAGATAGAGCTCGTGCACCAGCACGGTCGTATCGATCGGCTTACGCGCGCCTTCACGCGAGAGCATCGAACGCGCAAGGCGATGCACTTCTGCGTAGATTTCATGCCACAACGCTTGCAGCGCATCTGCTGCGCCATCGCCACCCGCCGCGTGCTGCGCGAGTAATTCGTCGACGAGTCGCCGTCGGTCGTCTGGCGAGGGCGGTGACGGCTGCGAGGGTTGTGAATGTTGAGACTGATCGCTCACGATGCCACCACCAATGGACGCAGATGCACTTCAAGTGCTCTGACAAGCGTCTTGCATCGGTCGATTGGGCAACGATTTCGTAAAATCGTTGATGCATGCCTAAGCCGAAGGATCACAAGCCAAAAGATCACGAGCTACACAGCCCGATCGATACCGCGGCCGTCCACGCGTGTTTCACGGCGATCGTGGAAGGTCGCGTCGGTGAGCGACTCGGCTTTCCTTCAGATGTACAGGCTGCCGCGCAGGCACTCGCCGATAGACACGCAGAACTCGAACATCTTGCCCCGCTTTCGCTGCAGCCCGAACCTCGCTCCCTCGCAAACTCGAGGGCGGCCGACATCGCGGATGCCTCAGTGGTCGGACAATCTCTCGCAATCGGCACACAGGTTGGCGCCTTCACGATCGCGGAGTTTCTCGGGCACGGCGCAACAGGCGAGGTGTATCGCGCCGTGCAAACATCGCCCTCTCGCGAAGTCGCACTCAAAATGCTCTTTCCAGAATTCGCGGGCGGCCGCGATATACACCGCGAGTCTGAAACGCTCGCGAGTCTCGAGCATCCATCGATCGCGCGGCTCTATCAAACAGGCGAGTATCGAGTCGGACAACTCCGCAGACGCTGGATTGCAATGCAGTTTGTGCGGGGGAAACGCACACTTGCAGACTGGAGCCATTCGCTTGATCGCGCGGGCGCATCGAACAATTCTGCATGCATTCGCATGATGATCGCCATCGCCGATGCAGTTGCCTTTGCGCATGGTCGCGGCATCATTCACCGCGATCTGAAACCAAGCAATATTCTCGTCGATCCAGACGAACATCCAGTGCTCATCGATTTCGGCGTAGCAAAACTACTCGCGCTCGATCCACAGCAAACGATACATGCACTTGGACCGCGCATCGTGGGAACACTGGCGTACGCAGCACCGGAGTCGCTCGATCTCGGGTCACCACCCGATGTGCGTGTCGATGTTTTCGCGCTTGGCGCGATGCTCTTCGAGTTGCTGACGCAGCAACCATTCCGCACCTTTCAGGCGCACACACTTGCGGGCATGATGCACGAGTTGCACTCGAGTCATTGCTCGACTCATGTCTCTTCTCATCGCTCGGCCGCGCGACTCGCCGTGGTGAATCCTGCATTTCGCGGCGATCTCGATCGCATTGTTGCAAAAGCGACCGCACACGAGCCG
>JASGCF010000308.1 GCA_030054275.1 Limnohabitans sp.
GCGCCGGCTCCAAGGGCCTCATACACCATCCCCGCATTTCCCGAAACTGTTGCAGTCACCACCAGAATCGGACATGGTGCAACACGCATGATTGCGCGCGTGGCCTCTACACCATTCACGCGTGGCATGATGAGATCCATCAGAATGACATCAGGCTTGTCGCGCGTTGCGTGTTCGATCGCTTCCGCGCCATCGCGCGCAATCCATGCAATCGACAACGACGCATCCGATACCACGACGCGTCGCAACGCTTCGCATGCCACAGCAAGGTCGTTCACGATGGCAATTCTCATCCCGAGGCTCCATCCGATGTATGGACATTCGCATTTCGGAGATCGACGAGATCGCGCACCGTATCGACGAATGAACTATCGCGAAACGCGCCCTTTGTGAGATACGCGGTGGCACCAGCTTCGAGTCCGGCGAGGCGATCTTCCTCGCGATCCTTGTAACTCACAACGATCACTGGGACCGATGCAAATCGTTGCTCTGCACGAAGTGCACGGACGAAATCGATACCGTTCATCCGAGGCATGTCGATGTCGCTCACAACCAAATCAAACTGTCCAGCGCGTAACGCATGCAATCCATCAACTCCATCGACCGCTGTTTCCACAACAAAACCAAGGCGCGTGAGAATCTGCCGCTCAACTTCGCGCACCGTCGCTGAGTCATCGACAACCAGAGCATGCAACGCTCGCTCGCCATGATCACCGGTCGTGCGTGCGGCGCCGCGCAATTTGCCTTCACTCAACGCGACACGCACCGACTGCAACACATCTTCTGTGTCGATGATCAACACAGGCTCCCCACTTTCACGAACAGCTGCGGCTGCGATATGGGCAACCTTGCCAAATCGAGCATCAAGTGGTCGAACAACCAAGTCTTCCTCGCCCACCAGTGCATCGACCGAAAATCCGTAGCGCTCGGTGCCATCCCCAAGAATCACAATGTGTGCACGCGAGTCAGGCGACTGATTCGTATTGCGCGGCGACTCACCGAGTGCGAGCACTTGCGACGCCTCCACAACACCAATGGAAACTTGCGAAGGAACGGCTTGCATCGCGTTGCGGCTCTCGAACGGCGTGAGCGCCATCTCGTGATTGCGGTGTACAGAGATCGGCTGCATGACCACATCAGAACTCGCGTCATTCGTGGTTTTGCTCGTGGTTTTGCTCGTGGTTTCGCTTGTGGTTTTGCTTGTGGTTTTGCTGGCATCCGCATCGCACAGAACGCCATCGACACCACCACCCGCAGCGTCATTTTCAGCGCTTGTATCAAGCAAAAACTGACTGCGCCCAGCGACTGTTGTGATCGCACGCCGTTCCGGCTGTACAACGCGATCGATACGAGCCAACGGAAAAGCCAGAACCTCTCCAGAAACTTCGACAAGCAATGCACGAATCACAGACAGCGTGATTGGAAGTTGCAATTCAAAAGTTGTACCCACTCCGAGCGAGGTATCAATGCGCGCGGTTCCACCAAACTCCCGCGCCGTGGTCTGAACAACATCAAGTCCAACACCGCGGCCAGAGATTTCCGTCACTTCCTTTGCTGTTGAAAATCCAGGTAAGAAGAGGAATTCCAGTAACTCTTGTCGATCAAGACTCGCAGCCATGTCGCTTGTCGCCAAACCCTTGCGCACAATTCGATCGCGCAACTGCTCAAGATCAATGCCGCGACCATCATCGGATACTCGAATTCGAAGTTGCCCCGCGTGATGCCGCGCCTCTACGCGAAGCGTGGCTTGTGCAGACTTTCCTCGTGCCCGCCGCTCTTCCGGCATTTCCACTCCGTGATCGAGCGCATTCCGGAGCATGTGGTTGAGCGGCGCATCAAGGCGCGAAAGAATGTCGCGATCAACCGCGACCTGTTCGCCGAGCAGTTCCAAGCGAACATCTTTACCAAGCGTGCGCGCCAAATCGCGCACCGTACGCGCGAGCGCACTGGTGGCATCCGCGAACGGCCGCATACGACTCGCCAACACCTCGTGATACAACTGTGCAGAAGTTTCCTCGCCGCGTCGAATCGCGTTTTCGATGGTGCGTAAATGCCCGAGCGTGTGCGATTGACCTCGTGAAACAAGCGTTCGCGCGTTTGAAATCACACCAGTATCAACACCGGATCGTCGCAATTGCTCACGGACGCGGTCCAATTCGTCCTCAAGACGCACCAAGTCACGCTTGAGTACCAACGCTTCGTCGCGCAGCGCACCTAATCGGCGAGATTCGAGCATGGTCTCGCCTGCGAGCTGTAGCAGGCGATCAAGTTTCTCCGCGCTGACGCGAACACTTGAGGCGCGCTGTATTGGGGAGACAGTTGTTTGATCTTGTCGCTCGATCGGCGGAGTGATGCTCTCGCTTGGCTTTACAACCGGAACAGGATCGACCGCACGCACCATTGAAATCGAAGCGGTCTCTCGATCAAGAACGACGGACTCGGACGGCACAACCGTCGCGCTCGGTGGAACAACTTCTGCTCGTAACAGCGTGATCAAACGATCAATCTCGACGCGGTGCGCAACGGACCAACTCTCGACCGCTGCCTCGTCGATCATGGCAAGTGAAGCCAAGAGATCGGTGCCCTGCAGGAGTTGATCAATCCGAGTTGCAGTGACGACTTCACGCCCCTTCTGCATCGCGACCAACACATCTTCCATGGCGTGTGCTAAGCCAACTGCGACATCAAGTCCGATGACGCGCGCTGCACCTTTGATGGAGTGTGCCGCGCGCATCAAGGGCTCAATCGTCGCTGCGTCACTTGAGCTTTCAAGACGCACCAATCCCTCGCTCAATGCGAGGGCGTGCTGCTCTGCCTCAGCGCGAAAAAGTTCATGCAACGAAAATCCGCCGAGGTCGCTCATACAAGACCTCCGGTAAAGAGTGCTGCAAGACGCACGGTTTCGAGAATCGTGACGAGGTTCTCTCGATCCGCGGGCGCATCACGCACATCGCGGAACTGCTTCGAAAGTTGCGACGCATCGGAGGCATCTCTGACAACACCGTGATATGCGATGCTCGCCAGAGAAGTCGCGCATCCGTCAAGCGCATGACGCACCGTGGTGGGTGCAGGCAGCAGCGTTGCTCGCTCGACGCGCACAACACCCTCAAGTTCATCGACAGCGAACGCCCAGCGCGCAAGCACAGAGCCGATCACCACAAAATGGGTCGGCGAAGCACATGCATCGACCCCAAGTATCGCACCGAGGTGTGCCACGGGCGTCAGCTCGCCTCCGATATTCGCGATACCTGCGATCACATGATTCGTTCGATGCGGAACACGGCGAATACGCGAACATGGCGTCACGCGATGGGCATCATCCGCCAAAATGGCAAGTCGTTCTTGTCCCACACGGAATACAAGCAAACTCAACAATGCACTTGCGCGCGTTTCTGGTGGAGCCGCGACAAGTGCGGTGTTTTCCCTCAAGCGATCATCCGTCAATGGTCGCGACAACAACTCGCGCATGCGTGAAAGTGCCGCTGCGTCTGCCACAACTCCGGAACGCAGCCGATCCATACTCGCGTGCTGTTGCGAGGCCTCGTGATGCTCACGGAAAGGTGGCTCGTGCGCGTCTCTACTCATCGCGGGTCAGCCTAGCAACCTTTTCCAAGATCAGAAGAATTCGCCTCATCTGAATGATCGTCCGCGCTCGCGTGTTGGTCCAAGTGCGCCTGTAATGCACGCATGCGGTACCTCTGAGCGTCGGCACTCGCTCCACGGAGTTCCGCGAGCCGCGCTGCCAGCACAAGCGCGTCTTGATCGCGACGATCGAGATACAGCGCACGCGTGACTGCCTTCTCGGCAAGATCAAACTCTCGACGCGATTCACACTCGAGTGCTATGCGTAGGAAATACTTCGGATCTGGTGCTGCCGTCGTTGGCGTGGCTTGCGGTGCATTTGTCGGAAATGCCTCGTCGCTCGAGTTTCGCGTCGATCTCAACCGCTCTTCTTCGTGCGCACGC
>JASGCF010000309.1 GCA_030054275.1 Limnohabitans sp.
CCATCGCAGACATCAACAACAGTTCGACGGCGACCGATCTCGGTCTCGCTGGCACAACGACTGCGGCAACTTTGAGCGGTACCGATCGCGCAACAGTTGCCGTCGACAGCGTGTTTTCGCATCTCATGGCGCTTCGAGACGCGCTTCTCGCCAATGACAGCCGTGGCATCGAGTTTGCAACAGGTCGACTCGAATCCGATCTCGATCGCGCGACAGAAGCGCGGGGAGATGTCGGGGTTCGCTCGCGACGCGTTGCAGACGCGACCGGTCGCGAGGAAGAACTTGGAATTCAGGACATGGCGTTGCGATCAAGCATTCAAGACCTCGACTTCACAGCGGCAGCGACGCGCTTTGCCAGCCTTCAACAACAGTTGGAAGCAGGCTTGGCCGGCGCGTCGCGCGCTGTCAACTTGAGTTTGCTTGATTTCCTTCGCTAGGTTCGTGATCTCGTGTGGCCGCGCATGTGCGCGGGACGGACGCAGCGGCTCGGCCCTGCTGCGGACGAAAGGGCTGGAGCCCGACCGACATGGATGTCGGATTGCAAGGAGTGTCAAGGCCGATGGAGCACCCGCCATGATGATTCAGACCACGCGCTTCGGCGCCGTCGACATCGACGACTCCCGCATCCTCGAGTTCCCAGCTGGTTTGCTTGGGTTCTCGAGCTACCGCACCTTCGCGCTGTTGCAGCCCGATGACAACGGTGTCTTCTTCTGGCTGCAGTCCACCGAGAGCCCTGACCTCGCCTTCGTGGTGACCGATCCAGCGCTTTGGCTCCCCGACTACCAAGCAACCATCCGCAAAGAGCAGATGGAAGAACTCGGCATCAACGAAGCAGGCACGGCGCAAGTCTTCGTGATCGTGAACAAGCGCGATCAATCGCTCACTGCAAATCTGCAGGGGCCACTGGTCGTGAATCCCAACAACCATCGTGCGATGCAACTTGTCCTCGCAGAGAAGAAGTGGTCGACGCGTCACGAGTTGGTGAAACTCGCGGAAGCGGTCGCAGCCAAGACTGCGTGAGTGACGCGCATGAAGTTTGGTGCGTTGGAGGACACCGACGCACTCCAAGGATGGCCACCTATTGGGCACGGATGCCCAAGGAAGGAGACAGCACATGTTGGTGCTCTCCCGACAGCGAGATGAAACAATCATGATCGGCGACGATGTGGAACTCACCATCGTTGACATCCGAGGCGACAAAGTGCGGATCGGAATCAAAGCCCCCGCAACCGTGGCCGTGCACCGCAAAGAGGTGTACGACGCGATTCGAAATGAAAATCAACAGGCAGCCGCATTCCGCGGCGAGCTTGGTGCATTCAGACCGCGTGGGAGTGCGCGCGGTCAGGTCGGTACGACAGGCGGGACGGTCCTGCCTGCAGCCGCGAAGCTCGCGGCAACCCACACCGGACGGCGTGAAACCGCCTGATTCCGGACCGGGGGTGAGCCCCCTGGGGCACGGGCCTCTCAGTCAAGGAGGATTGCCATGGCTCGCATCAATACGAATGTTCCGTCTCTTATCGCGCAGAACAACTTGGCGCGTTCGAATACGGATCTCTCTACTCGCCTCCAACGCCTGTCGACAGGTTTGCGCATCAATCGCGGCGCAGACGATCCAGCCGGTCTCATCGTGAGCGAGCGTCTTCGCTCCGAGATCAAGGGTATCGGCCAGGCCATCGACAACTCCGAGCGCGCAAGCAGCGTCATCGCGACAGCCGAAGGGTATCTCGCCGAAGTCGCAGACTTGCTCAACTCGATCAAGAGTCTGGTCGTCAATAGCGCCAACACTGGCGGTATCTCTGAAGAAGAGATCTCCGCAAATCAACTTGAGATCGACAGCGCCATCGAGTCGATCACTCGTATCTCGAACACGGCAAGCTTCGCTGGCTTGCAACTGTTGAATGGCTCGCTTGAGTATCTCACCAGCGGCATCAATGCAACAGCCATCGCAGGCGCGAATGTGCAGGGCGTGCAGTTTGGCACCAATGCATCCGTTTCTGTTTCGGTTGAGGTCACGCAATCTGCGCAGACAGGTCGCTTGTTCCTCTCGGCGCCGACCGGCGCGCTCGCATCGAGTGTGACGCTCGAAATCGCTGGAAAGCTCGGTGTACAGACACTTTCGTTCGTCTCTGGTACAGCGATGAGTGCTGTGATCGCAGCGGTCAACACCGTGCGTGACACCACGGGCGTGAGTGCAAGTTTGCGCAACGGTGCCAGCCAACTCTCTGGACTCTTCTTCAACTCGACAGGCTTCGGCAGCGACGCCTTCGTGTCGGTGCGCAAGATTGGTTCTGGTGGAACAAACTTCCAAACCTACTCAGCACCCGGTGGTACAGCGCAGCAGCGCGACAACGGTCGTGATGTGAGTGCGATCATCAACGGTGCACTTGCGACAGGCAACGGCACGACCGTCTCGCTCAATACCCCAGCGCTTGCACTTGAACTTGATCTCACGCAGTCGTTTGCAACGGCTGTGAGCGGCACACCGAGCACCTTCAACATCACAGGTGGCGGTGCAAACTTCCAACTTGGTCCTTCGATCACAACGACGCAACAGGTTGGCATTGGAATTCAATCGGTCGCAGCGAGCCGGATCGGTGGCACCACGCTCGAAGGCGCGCGATTCTTCCTCGATAGTTTGAAGAGCGGACAAGCAAACTCGCTGCTCTTGGGTCGTACCGGTGAAGCAAGCGAAGTGCTCGACAACGCGATCACCGAAGTTTCTGTGATGCGCGGTCGGCTTGGCGCGTTCGAACGCAACACGCTGCAGACGAATTCTCGTAGTCTTCAGATCGGCCTTGAGAACATCACCTCAAGCGAGTCGAAGATCCGCGACACCGATTTCGCATCGGAAACAGCCGCGATGACGCGCGCTCAGATCTTGCAGCAGGCTGGCACATCTGTCCTCGCGACGGCCAACTCCAGCGCCCAAAATGTGCTGCGACTGCTGCAGTAACCGTTCGCGTCGTTCCTACAACCCTCCCAAACCGCTCGGTTTCCGCCGAGCGGTTTGTCTTTTGAGATTTTTTCTGCATCCACACCGAAGTTCTTGAGGTGTCCATCCCAGTTATCGAGGCTCTGCGAGGGGTTTGGGCATGCGGTTTTCGCCTGATCCACGCGTGGATTGCACGAATCGTGCGGGAAATGCGCCCCGTGAATGAAGTCGCCCTTGCTGAGTTCCGATCTCCAACGCGTCGGGATCCTCAGTCCCGAACCGTTTCCGGGTGCAGGACGCGCCTTCCAAATTCAGTCGGACTTGCTGGAGGAACCAGCAGGAACCGAGCAGGCCAACCGCGAACGCGGAGGGCGCGAACGCCCCAAGGCGGGGGCGGTCGAGAGTAACGCCGGAGATCCCGGCATATCACGGAGGACAGCAGTCATGAGTCGTATCAATCAGAACATCCCGTCGCTCATCGCTCAGCGCGTGCTGGGTGGCCAGAACAAGGGTCTGGCTCAGAGCCTTCAGCGTCTTTCGACCGGTCTCCGCATCAACCGCGGTGCCGACGATCCAGCAGGTCTGATCGCGTCGGAAAACCTCCGCGCAGAGAAGACAGCCATCAACAGCGCGATCTCGAACTCGCAGCGCGCTGAGCAGGTGGTCAATGTCGCCGAAGGTGGTCTCCAGGAAGTTTCGAACATGCTTGTCGAACTTCAGGGCCTCGTGGGCGCAACCGCAAACGAAGCAGGCGTTTCGCAAGAAGAGCGTGATGCAAATCAGCTCCAGATCGACTCGATCCTTCAGACGATCGACCGTATCGCAAACGCGACGAGCTTCCAAGGCACGAAGCTTCTCAACGGTAACTTCGATTACACGGTCAGCGGCCAAGCCGCATCGCTCACCGATGTGACGATCAACGCTGCGAAGCTTGCAGACAATGGCGCTGCTCGCGCAGTGACCGTGACCGTCCTTCAGTCGGCACAGACTGGCGCTGTGTTCCTCTCGACTGGCGCGACCTTCGCCAAC
>JASGCF010000028.1 GCA_030054275.1 Limnohabitans sp.
CGCACAATGTCGAGATTGCGATCACCGAGCGCTGCAAGATTGCGCTCCAACATTGCCTCAGGCTGCGCACGCGTGGCCTCAGGCTGCGCAGGCGTGGCATCGTCGACCGCGCTTGAAACCGTCGCGTCGATCCGTGTTTGGGAAGTTGTCGTTGGTGTCGATGCCATCGTCCGTGACTGGCAAGCGCGACCAATTCGCCGGTCCTTCGGCGACTGTGGGCGCGGCTCCGCCGCATCGAGCGAGATCGACCGAGACGACAAGAAGCATGCAGAAAATGCCTGCGCCGGTGCGCGTCATTCAACTTTCCGGCAGATCGCCTGCGAGAATGGAAGATCGGAGCATGTACGGACGGCTGTACGCAGTCGGCTTTGGATCGCTCGGATGGGCAATTCGCCCTATGCAACGGTCTGAGCATGTCCCGAGCGATTCGTGAACGAGGCGTGGGTTCGGCGTGAGGAGCACAACATCATGAACGAATGGCTCTTTGAAAATCCGTGGCCGCTCGCCCTCCTCCTTGGTGCCGTTGCCCTGATTGGGCTCTGGCGCGCACTTACGGGAGGCGGACAACGCGATTGGATCGCAGCGGGCATCGCAGCGACCCTCGCGGCACTTTCCATACTGGTCGGGCGCCTTGTCGTGACGCCTGGCGAACACGCACAGGCGGCAGTGGAAGAATTCATCGATCGTGCAATCGCTCTTGATGTGGACGGGGCATTTCAACTCTTCACCGCGGATGCCGTCTTCAACTATGGCAATCGCGAAGCACCAAGCGAACAAGTCGGAGCGTTGCGCAGTGCACTCGAAAGCCTCAAAACGCGCAACCGCATCGAATCCAATCGCGTGACTCGCATCGCTGCCGCGACACTCGATGATCGCACCGGTGAAGTTGAGTTCTCTTGTTCGACCGCAGTGGAGCGCGTCGATGCAGCCGTTCCATCGCGTTGGATCGCGCGCGTCCGACGGGTCGGCGAGCGTTGGCAGATCGACCGATTGACCTTCGTGAGTTTGTTCGCACAACCTGCTGTGCCGCGCGTGTGGCGATAGTAAGGACTTAGCGCGACGAGTCGAGATCGGTTGTTTCAGGGGCACGCACCATGACTGGTGGCAAAAGCGGCGGTACGGGAATGCGCTTCAGCAATCGAGCATCCGCATCGCCGTCATGTACACCAGCACGAATGTCTCGGCCAGACAATCGACGCGCACCATCCGCAAAGTGAAATACGCGCGTTGCGGTCGCTTTGGGTGGAAGCGCTGTGATGGGCTTCTTGTTCTGCGCGTAACCATCTGCGACAGCGAATGCTTCAAGATCAATCGCTTGATCCCCTGCGTTTGTCACACGCAGCGTAAGCACCAAGTCCACCGAACCGCTCTCAATCGAGCGCGCCAATCGCCACGCATGTTCGACTTCTACGCCACGCATACCAACTTCAAGTTGCGCTTCGAGCGTTGTTCGAAGCGGCTCTCGGGCAACGGCGTCGATGGCAACGCGAACCGTGGTAGGTCCAGCTGCGAGTGCGCGCGGCACTCCAAACTGCACGGGAAATCGCGCTTCTCCTTGCGGATCGATCGTAAATGCGTGCGTCTTCGGCGAGATCGCCAACGCATCCGGAGCAAGCACCGTCAGTGTGCCGCTCAATGGAACATCCCATGGATTTCCCAAGACAAGCGCACCTTCCTGCGCAGCGCGTCGCGCCACTGCGAAAGTTGGATCTGCTTTGAATGCTGAGCGAAAGAGACACATCTCACGCGATACGCCTTCCACAAAGAGCGGCTCACGACCGACCACAAGTCGATGACCTTCTGCGCGTGGCTCTACTTTCGTCGATCGCCCCCACAAGTCTGTCGCAAGCAGCGCGCCATCGCCAAGTGCAACAGCAAGTTCTGCGGATTCCGTGCCGCGCTCATTCCAAAGCACCAACACAGTGCCGCGATCACCATCTGCAAGCAAGGCGCGAACGCCTTCCGCAACAGGAATCTCGGCAATCAAACGGCGTCCACACAACCGCGTCGAAACCTGTCGCCATGCAGCAAGTTCCAGCGGCGGCCCTGGAATTGGCGGAAGCGCATCACTCTGTACATCGATGGCGACATCATCAAATCCGGCACGCCACGCGTCGATCGCACGCAGTGCAAGATCAATCGCGCGCTCGCGATCATCTACAAGTCCTGGCGGAAGCGGCACAATTCGAACCATGCCATCTGCGCCTGCTGCGAAACCTTCGTACAGACTTCCCGCGCTCTCGCGCCACGCAGGATCAGCAACCAACTCCAGCACATTTCGGCCATTCGCGAGTTCCGCAGACATGCCCTGATCGGGAACTTCCGACGGATCCCACGGAATCGCGACAGACGGTCCAGCAATCGACTTCTGTAACACGAGCGCAATCGAGCGAACGCGTTCCACCAATTCCGGCCGATCGGCTTCGACTGGATTTTCCGCAAGAAACCAACGATTGACATCTTGGCCGAAGGCAAGGAGCCACGGCTCGAGTGCTGGTCGCCAACGCTCTTCACCAAGCGCCAACAGCGCAAGCGTGTCACTCTCATCAAGTCGATGCTCACGCGCAAGATGCGAAGGAACACCCGAGATCCGAAACATCGGCTCGATGCGTCGATCAAGAAGCGCAGCCACTTTCGTGCGTAACGCGTCAATCTCGCGACGCGAGGTGCGTGTTTCAGTCGATGCGCTCCACACAGGAAGCACCACGAATGCTGCGCGTGCAAGCCCAATGGCGGGAGCAACTGGCATCTCGATCGAACCGAGTGATGCGCCAAACCGCGGAGGTTCATCCGGCTCAAATGGATCGCGAGGTAGCACCGCGAATCGCGCACGACGAAGCGCAATATCCTCGGTTTCCGCTGTAAATCTTGCTTCCGCTTCGTACCAACCCGTCGGAAGAAGTGGCATCGCAACTTCGATGGATTTCGACGAAGCGATGTCGTGTTGCGTTTGGTACACGATCCCACCAGACGCGTCGCGCACACGAATCGATGCCGTGGTTGATGGCGACTTTGGGTCGCTGCAGCGCATCAACAATGTGGCACTCGCGCCTGGCTCAACGATCCCATCACCGCGCGCTTCAAAGCCGACGGTTGGCAATTGCCACACTTCCACATCATCGAAGAATGCAGTGCCACGAATATCGTTCTCTGCAATGACAAATCGTGTTGGGTCCGCTGCGTGAAGTGACTTCGGCTGCACCAACTCAAGCCACACGATGGCGCCAGCCGTCGCAGCGGGTGCAGGCGGGAGTTCCAACCGAAGTTGTCGCCAATCCGCTTCACTGCGAATGCCATCACCAACATACGGTTCGCCAAGCGGTTTCCCGGCCGCGTCTGCAAACTGCAACGCAACTCTCACCACAGCGTGTCGCAACTCTTTGGTGCGCGTCCATGCTGACAGAAGTAATTGCGCGCCTGGCTCAACGCGCAACGACTTCGGATCGCTCGCGACAGCGATCGACGCACCGTCCACCATGAACTGCAACGCCCATCGATGCTCGTTGCTGTCGTTGGGTCGACCAATATCTCGATCCGCGCGCACCGTTCCGAAGTTTGGAAGATCTGGAACACCCGCGTGCGTGTTGTCATCCGATGTGCGCGAACTCAGAACGCGCTTCCAACCTGCTGGCAACTCCATCGGGAATTGCTCGTTGTCTTCAAAATCAATGCGGGCAAGTAAGCGGCGCGGCGTGCTCGACTCCCGCGCGCCCCCATCCACTTCAACCAAACCAACTTCAACTGCACGAACCATGCGCGACGGCACCAAACCGCTGCATGCGGCAAGCGCGAAAAGAAGAGGCAGGCGCGACAACTTCATCGGCGGTACTTATCGGCAATTCACGCTCGCACCTGCAACCCTTCAGGGCGACTCCGCAGGAGAATCTGTGGAAGTGCTCGCGCCTTTCAGCCTGCGCGACCAACGGCTCGGCTCCGTACCATCTGCATTTTCCCTCCATCCGGACGCAACACCACCGATGATCGACCTCCGCTCCGACACCGTCACTCGACCAACCCCCGCCATGCGCGAAGCCATGATGGCCGCACCTCTCGGCGACGATGTCCTCGGTGACGAGCCCACGGTCCAAGCGCTCGAGGCGAAAATCGCTTCGCTGCTCGGGAAAGAGGCTGCGCTTTATGTGCCATCGGGAACGATGGCGAATCAACTGGCGATTCGCGCCGTGTGCGAGCACGGTGACGAAATCATCGCGCACAAAGAAAGTCACATTATTCAATATGAAACCGGCGCGCCCGCAGCACTTTCCGGTTGCATGATCGCCATGCTTGATGGACCTGGCGGGCTCTTCGCGCCCGAGCAGGTTCGCGCAGCGATTCGTCCCAAGGATCAGCATGCGCCGATCTCAAAGATGCTGGTGCTTGAGAACACGCACAACAAAGGCGGTGGAACGGTGTGGCCTGTGGCCCAATTCGCAGCAGTGGCGCAGGAAGGCCACGCGTGCGGGTTACATGTGCATATCGACGGTGCGCGGTTGATGAATGCGTGCGTTGCGCTTGATGTGCCGCCCACAACATTCGCACAACATGTCGACAGCATCTCTGTGTGTTTCTCGAAAGGACTCGGCGCACCTGTCGGAAGTGCACTTGTCGGCTCGCACGCGCTCATTGCCCGCGCGCGCAGATTTCGCAAAATGTTTGGCGGCGCGATGCGACAATCGGGCCTGCTTGCCGCCGCATGCATCTACGCACTGGATCACCACTACGCACGACTGGCGGAAGATCACGCCAATGCACGACGACTCGCGCGCCATCTTGCGGAAATCGCTGGAATTTCCCTCGAAGGAACGCCCGACACGATTCCAACCAACATGGTGTTCTGCACACTCGCCCCGCGCATGGGTTCATCGAAAGATTTCTGTGCGCGACTGACTCAATATGGCGTGAGCGCCATCGGCATGGGCCCAGCGCGTGTGCGCATGGTGACACATCTCGATGTGACGCCATCCGACATTGATCGTGCGGGCGAAGCCATTGCGCGCGCTGCAAAGGAGGCAATGTCATGACGACATCACAGCACTACGCAGCAATCTTTGATCTCGACGGAACACTCGTCGATAGTTACGACGCACATTTCGAAGCGTGGCGACTCGTCAGCGCGAAGCACGGCGTCGCTGTCACTGTGGATGATTACTACGCGCACTTTGGGCGACGAAATGAAGATCTTTTGCGTGAGTGCTGGCTCCGCGCAGGGCGCGGCGAACTCACACGCGATGAGATACACGCGCTCGATGAGGAGAAAGAATCGTCATACCGCGAGATCGTCGCAGTGCGTTTCCCGATCATGGATGGCGCGCGCGAACTCGTCGCTGGCTTACGCGCAGAAGGATTTCGCACTGCGGTCGGTTCTTCGGGGCCCCCGCTCAATGTGCAACGCGCGATTGACGGGCTTGAGCTGGTCGGAGCGTTCGACGCGGTTGTGACGGGCCGCGATGTGAAGCGCTCGAAACCGGATCCTGAGTGCTTTCTCCTCGCCGCCGAGAAAATTGGCATCGAGCCTTCGCGCTGTGTCGTCTTCGAAGACGCACCCGCTGGCATCACCGCGGCCAAGGCTGCAGGCATGAAGTGTGTCGCGATTACCTCGAAAGGCCACACTCCGGAGCGGCAACGCGACGCAGATCTCGTCGTGCCGAATGTGCGCGCTGTCACGATTTCCGCGGTGCGCGCGCTCATCGCGCGGTAGACTCGCGCCCCAAGACTTTGCTGCAGAATTGGAATTTGCCGCGGAAAGAGAGCACACATGGACCCTCGTTACACCAAACTCGCTGATCTTCTCGTTCGCCACTCGACGAAGCTTCAAAAGGGCGAGCATGTTCTGATCGAGTCCTTCGATATTCCGGTCGAGATGACGATCGCACTCGTGCGCGCCGCGCGCGATGTCGGTGCCAATCCGCATGTGGCAGAGCGCTCGGGCCGCGTCATGGCAGAACTCTGGCGCAATGGCGAAGACGCGCTCAAGACTTTCGGCGAATACGACCTCGAGCGTATGAAGCGCATGCACGCCTACATCGGTCTGCGCGGCGGCTTCAATGTGAGCGAGCAAACGCTCTGTTCGGGTGAAGATATGAAGCGCACGGCGCGGCTGTATCAGAAGCCCGTGCACTTCGAACAGCGCGTGAATCGCACCAAGTGGTGTGTCCTGCGCTGGCCGAGCCCGTCGATGGCGCAACTCGCGGGCAAGGCAACCGAAGTCTTCGAGGATTTCTACTTCAAGGTGTGCTGCGTCGACTACGCGAAGATGGACGCGGCCTGCGCGCCGCTGGCCGAGCGCATGCGCCGCACCGACAAGGTGCACATCAAGGGGCCAAGCGACACAGATCTCTCTTTCTCGATCAAGGGCGTCGGCGTCGTACCCTGTTGCGGTGATAAGAACATTCCAGACGGCGAGTGCTTCACCGCACCAATCCGCGACAGCGTGAACGGCGTCCTTCACTACAACACACCAACGGTCTACAACGGCCAGAGTTTCGAGAACATCCGCTTCGTCTTCAAGAACGGCAAGATCGTCGAAGCCTCGTGCCAGGGCGACAACGCGCGGCTCAACGAGATCCTCGATACCGACGAGGGCGCGCGCTACATCGGCGAGTTTGCGATCGGATTCAATCCCTACATCACGCACGCGATGAAGGACATTCTGTTCGACGAGAAGATCGCTGGATCGTTCCACTTCACGCCGGGTCGCTGCTACGAGGAAACAGAGAACCACAACCGAAGCGAGATTCACTGGGATCTTGTGTGCATCCAGCGTGCAGACCACGGCGGCGGCACCATCAGTTTCGACGGCGAGGTCATCCGCAAGGACGGCCTCTTCGTGCCAGCCGAACTGCAAGGCTTGAACCCAGACAAACTCGGCTGACCATGTCAAAAAGAAGAACGCCTCGGTAAGGCCGAGGCGCTCTCCCTAAAGGTGTCGTCTGTTGCGTGCGTCAGCAGCGCGGGCGCGATGCGAGATCGCGCACCAATTGCACGGTTTCTGCGCCGCGACGCTCATCGGTGCGGAAGATGCCGCGTCGCGCAAAGGTCGTCATGCGGGCATCGTGCGATCGAACACCGCGCATTTTCATGCACATGTGCTCGCCTTCGACCATCACAACTGCGCCAGCAGCATCGAGGTGCTCTACCAAGGCGTCTGCGATTTGATCAGTAAGCCGCTCTTGCAGTTGTGGCCGACGGGCGAAGACTTCCACAGTGCGCGCGAGTTTCGAAAGCCCAACCACGCGCCCATTTCCTGGCACATACGCAAGGTGCGCTTGTCCGTGGAACGGGAGCAAATGATGCTCGCAGGTCGAGAAGAAATTGATGTTCGTGACCGTGATGAGCTCATCCGACGCCTGCTCGAATGTGCGCGCAAGGTGGGTTGAGACATCCTCGCGGAGACCCCGGAAAATCTCCGCGTATGCCTTCGCCACGCGCTTGGGCGTATCCACGATGCCTTCGCGATCTGGATCTTCACCGATGGCAAAAAGAATCTCACGAACAGCGCGCGCGATACGCTCTTGGTCCACAGGCTTCGCGAACGGACCGTTCGCTTCGCTGGTGCCCGTGCCGCTTGGGTGACTTGTGCACGGAGAGCCGCACTCGGAGCCCGAGGTTGACGCGTCTTCCCCATCTTCACAGCCTTCACAGCACGAAGTATGGCCGTGGTGGTTGTTGAGATAGAGCGTTGGGCGAGGTGCGATCATGAGTGCTCCGAATGGGCCTGCCGCGACGAAGGCCGAGCAGGGGTCATGGAGATCGCGCCCGCCCAACGGGCGGATTCACCGTTCAATCCCACATCGCAAAACAGTCTGGCACCAACGCAACGGAGTGCGCAGCGCCGTACAGAACCGCGTGCACACACGCAGCGTGGGCTCGGTCTGCCCTCGACAACTCTTGAAAACGACCGATCTTGGAAGTCACCAGCAACCTATTCGTGTTTGCCCTCTGCGGCGTCCTCGATTTTCTTGTTGTACGCCTCCACCTTGTCTTCCAACTTATGGGCCTGCTCCATCGCCTTTCCGAGCACCGACTTCGATCCTGAAAAATCGTTCTTCTCGGCGGGTGCGGGTTGCGGCGGCGGCGCTGGCGGAGGCGCTTTCGCAGCATCTGCTGCAATCTCGGACGCTGCGGGATCGCCCGTTCCGCAACCGCCCATCGAAACGACAACGGGGGCGCAACTCGCCCCAACCAACCATACCGCCAACCACGCGGCGCCTCGACGACGCATCGGCCGTGTCCGTCGGAATCGCGTTGGGGTCGGTGTCGTGACGCGCAGCATGAATCCTCCTCGCAGATGCAATTGGCGGCCAAGGCCGTCTGTGGCCGATGCTAGCATCTCGGCCTTTCCAAACGGAGTCCATATGCCTTTCAAGTCCATTTCCACAGTTCTATTCGGCCTTTCGCTTTCTGTGACCACCGCAGCGCTTGCTCAAACCGATTACACCACCATCCCACCAGATCCAGCAGAGGTCGAACAATCGCTCTCGAGCGTCAAGATTGACCTTGCGAAGGCCATCGAACTCGCGGAAGCGGCGGTTGCGGAAAGCACCGCACTCGACTCTCGCGCAGTGCTCGGCGACAAACTCATGTTCGAAATCACCGTCGCAAGCGGCGGCTTCGCGAAGAAGGTCATCGTCGATGGCGCCACGGGTGCCGTCAGTGCACCAACCCTCACCATCGCCTCGGCGATCAAGGCAGCGCTTGCCAAGCATCCAGGTGTGGTGCGCAGCGCAACATTCGATTTCGCCGCTGAACCAGCGACCGCCGCAGTCATGGTCTACAACGCAGGCAAGGCGTACGAGGTGATCGTGAACGCGAACGACGGCTCGATCGTTTCCGACAACGAGAAGCCACGCCTGCCAGGCGCTTCGATCTCTGGCGAACTCCAAACCATCCCAGTGCAAATGCCAGATGGCACGACAGCCAACCTGCAGTATGTCGACCTGAAGGAAGGCGATGGCCCGATGCCATCTGGCCCTCAAGCGACCGTCAAGGTGCACTACTCCGGTTGGTTGGTCGACGGCACGAAGTTTGACTCAAGCGTTGATCGTGGGCAGCCAGTCGACTTCCCGCTCGGCGGAGTCATCAAGGGTTGGACCGAAGGCGTTGGGGCGATGAAGGTTGGCGGCAAGCGCAAGCTCGTCATCCCCTACCAACTCGCGTACGGCGAGCGCGGCCGGCCTGGCGCGATTCCACCGAAGGCGACGCTGATCTTCGATGTCGAATTGTTGGAGATCGTAAACCAAGGAACCGCGACGCCAGCCGCTCCAGCAGCGCCAGCGAAGAAGTGAGCGTGACACGCGCCGCGTGATCGATACATCATGAGAACGGCCCCGCACACGCGGGGCCGTTTTCTATTTTCCTCTCACGCATCACAGATGCGAGAGCCGTACGCGCAAACTGCACTCCTACCGAGCTACGCCTGCGTAACGCGCCTCGATGGCAAGCACCTTCGCCAGACGCTTCTCATGCCGAGCCTCGTGGGTGTAGTCGGCTGCGAGATAGGCACGCACCATTTCACTCGCGACCGCAGAACCCACTGTGCGCCCGCCGAGGACGAGCACATTCATCGCGTCGTGCTCAACGCCCTGATGTGCCGAATAGGTATCGCTGCAATTTCCCGCACGAACTCCAGGGATCTTGTTCGCAGCAACGCTCGCGCCGATACCTGAGCCGCAGAAAAGAATCCCGCGGTCGATCTCACCACTGACAACTGCAAGCCCAAGACGCTCTGCGAAATCTGGATAGTCGACCGGATCGGCCGAGTGCGTGCCGAGGTCGACAACCTCGTGGCCAAGCGCCTCGACCTCTTTCTTCATCGACTCTTTCAGCGCAAAGCCCGCGTGATCGGACGCGACAGCAACCTTCACCGGACACCTCCACCGCGCACGCGCGCAAGGGACTGCCGCGCCGCATCAGCCACGCGTTCCGGCGTAAAGCCAAAGTGCTTCGCGACATCTTTGGCAGGCGCGCTCGCGCCGAAGGTCGTCATACCAACGCACTCGCCGTCAAGACCTGCGTAGCGATCCCAACCGATCGTGCTCGCTGCCTCGCAAGTCACGCGCGCGCGCACCGCAGACGGCAGCACCGATTCGCGGTATGCAGCATCCTGCGAGTCAAAGAGCGCGGTACACGGCATCGACACGACGCGCACCTTCACGCCTTCCTTCGCAAGCAGTTCCTGCGCGCCCAACGCCAAGTGCACTTCACTGCCTGAACCGATGAGTAGGACATCCGGCGTTCCGCCTTCAGCCTCCGACAACACATATCCACCCTTCGCGCAACCATCTTCCGATGCGTAGCGCGAGCGGTCGAGCGTCGGCAGATTCTGGCGCGTCAGCGCAAACGCAGCCGGATGGTGTGTGAGTTGCATTGCAACACGCCAACAGGCGATGACTTCGTTGCCATCACATGGGCGGAAGACATGCATGCCAGGGATCGCGCGCAGGCCAACGAGTTGCTCGATCGGCTGATGGGTGGGGCCATCTTCGCCGACATAAATCGAATCGTGCGTGAAGATGTGCAGCGCTGGGAGCTCCATGATCGAGCTCAGGCGAATCCCGCCGCGGGCGTAATCGCTGAAGATGAGGAATCCAGAGCCGTACGCGCGCAAGCCAGAAAGCGTGAGGCCATTCACGATGGCCGCCATTGCATGCTCACGAATACCGAAGTGGAGATTTCGACCGGCAAACGCGCCCTTCTGGAACGCGCCCGCACCTTCGAAGGTGAGCAGTGTCTTCGTACTCGGCGCAAGGTCTGCGCTGCCGCCAATCATCCAAGGAATATTCTTCGCGATCTGATTGAGCACTTGGCCAGAGGTATTGCGCGTCGCGTTCCCCTTCGCGTCCGCGGGGAAAGCCTTGAGGTCCTTGTCCCAACCCTCTGGCAGCCCGCGCGAAAGCATGGTTTCGACCTCGCCCGCAAGCCATGGGTACGCCTTCGCATACGCCTCGAATCGCGTGCGCCACTCTGCGCTCGACGCAGCGCCGCGCGCGCCGATTTTCTCGGAGAAGCGTTCCTTCACGCCATCCGGCACAAGGAATCTCGCGTCCTCCGGCCAACCGTACCCGCGCTTCGTCGCTGCGATCTCGGCGTCGCCGAGCGGCTCGCCGTGCGCACTCGCCGTGTCTTGCTTCTTCGGCGCTCCGTAGCCAATGTGACTATCGACGATGACGAGCGTCGGTCGATCGGTGGATCGCTCTGCTGCGCGATACGCGCGCAGGAGCGATGGGATGTCGTTCGCGTCGCCGACGCGCAGCACATTCCAACCGTAACCCATGAAGCGTGTGGCAACATCGTCCGAGTATGCGAGGTCGGTCGCACCCTCGATCGTGATGCGATTGAAGTCATAGATCCAGCAGAGATTCGAGAGGCCGAGATGCCCAGCGAGGCTCGCAGCTTCGCCCGAGATTCCCTCCATCATGCAGCCGTCGCCGCAGATGGACCACACTCGGTAGTCAAACAACTGATAGCCCGGACGGTTGTATCGCGCTCCAAGCCACTTCGAGGCCATGGCCATGCCAACACTTGTCGCAAGACCCTGTCCAAGCGGACCAGTTGTCGTCTCGACGCCAGTGGTGAGGTGCGACTCAGGATGTCCAGGACAGCGCGAGCCGAGTTGACGGAAGCGCTTGAGATCATCGAGCGTCAGCGTCGGCTCACCTGTGAGGTGACCGTGATGATCTGCGCGCTGCACATCTGCGAGGAAGAGCAGCGAGTAGATGAGCATCGACGCGTGACCGTTCGAGAGAACGAAGCGGTCGCGGTTCGCCCACAACGGATCCTTCGGGTCGTACCGCAGAATGTCTTGCCACAGTGCGTACGCGACGGGCGCGAGCGCCATTGGCGTGCCCGGGTGGCCCGAGTCCGCCGCCTGCACGCCGTCCATCGAAAGCGTGCGAATCGTGTTGATCGCAAGATTGTCGATCTCGGCCGTCCCGATTGGAGTTCCCGCGTTTTGAACCGGAAATGCTGAAGCGGTCGCTGTCGTCACGGTGATGGTCCCTTGCTCGCCCAATGCGAAAGTGGATGCGAAAGTGGATGCGAAGTGCGGTATCGGAGAGTGCAGCTTGCGCGTATCTCGGCGGGGCGGATGGTACGGCCGACGCGTGGATCGTGACTGTCTGAGCGAAACGGCTGCGACCAATCCGCGCACCACGCGACGGTGCCTTGGGAATCGACCGGATCGCCGTTCCTTTCAGCCTTTTTCAACCCGAGGTACCCAACGGGCCGATCCCGTCCACATGAACCGAGTTCTGTGCACCCTCCCCGTCGTGCTGCTTACGGCCTGTGCAACCACGCAACCAACCGCTCAACGCTCGACCTCGCCTGCGCTTGGCATGGTTGGTCCGGTGTTTGACGCGGGGCGAAACCCGACTGTGCAAGACTCCAATTCCCAGAATTCTGACTCGTCCTTCAAGGGCAAGCCGGGCGACCTTCAAGATAGTTCGTTTGCCGGTCGCCCCGGCCAAGATCCCGCGCAGAGTGACCCAAACGCCATGACCCCGTCGGGTACAGGCTACAACCAGAAGCCCGGTGAACTCGTGCCGCAAATGGGCGGCGGCGATGTGCACTACCACAACCACTTCTACGGAAACGCTGGCTACTCGGCGCCGGTCTACGGCACACCAGTCCAGAACGGAAACCTTGGGAAATACAATGTTGGATCGATGCAGGCGCCGCTTGGAACGGGCGGAGGTGGCGCCGGTTGGTACGGGCCGAACTACGAAACAGGCCCAACTGGGCTTCGTCAAGGTTTCGGCGTCGGTGGTTGGGGCGCTGGCTGGGGTGGCGGCTGGAACTACGGCAGCGGCTACGGTTGGGGTGGCTACAACGGATACACCGACTGACGCGCACGACACCACTATCGGCAAGACGCGAATCCCCGCGTCATCCGTCTTCTGTTCCAGTACCCCACGCTTGTAACACGAGCGAGAGATCCGCCGCATCAACGGTGCGATCGCCGTTGATATCGACGCGCCGCTCGTCACGCGACGCCGAATCAATATCGCCCCACTGAGCTAAAAGCAGCGCAAGGTCCGATGCACCGACCTCGCCGTTTCCGTCGATGTCTGCTGCCCTCGGTGCCTGAATCTCAAGCCGCGCTCGCAACGGTACCTGCAACAGGGTTGTCGCCTGTCCACTCGGCCAGCGGACGGTCACCCGCTCGGCAACGGCGCCTACAGCAGATGTGGTTGGAAACCCGAAGTGCACGAGTGGCTCGTTCGACGAGTGAAACCCGCTCCCCGAGTGCATCCATCGCCGCCAAACCTCGCCCCCCACTTCGCACTCCACCACGGCGCCAATCCCATGTGGTGCGCAGCGCGAGCGTGCATCGGCCTGTAGCACCACTTGCAGCCACGCAGCTGTACTTCCCTCCGCGCTGTTCGAGTCGTTGCGAAACAAGCGAAGGCCGCCAGCGTTCATGAGGCACAAGAGATCAAGATCGCCATCGCGATCAAAATCAAGCGACACCACACAGCGCGCATCTCCCGCGATCGTGAAACCAGTGTCTGCGCCTTGTCGCGCAAAGCCGCGCCACGCTGATTTCGCTCCGCGAAGGTCTTCACCAAGGTTGCGATAGATGTACTCTTGCTCGTTCGCCCATTCGCTGGCGTTGCGACCGTTCACTTCCACGATGTCTTCCCAGCCATCGTGATCGAGGTCAACAGCGATCGTGCCCCAACCCCAACCGCCATCATCGCAACCGAACGACGCAGCAGACTCAACGCAGACGCCACCGCCCTGATTGAGATACAGCGCATTCCCGTTCAAATCACCCAACGGCGGATCCGACTGATGAATGCTCGTGACATAGCAGTCAATCCATCCGTTGCGATCGAAGTCCGCAACGCAGATGCCCATGCCATTGCGATCAAGCCCCATACCAAAAGTCGTGGTCGCGAGTTCAAATGAGCCGTTGCGCATGTTGCGAAACGCACGACTTGTTTCAAAATCTGCAGCAACAAGCAACTCAGGAAAGTCATCGCCCGTCAGGTCGACGAAGAGCGGCTGAAATCCCCATGTGAATCCAAAGGTTGCGGCCACACCGGTGACATCTGTGAACATGCCAGAATCGTTGCGATAGAGCCGATTTCCCCCGCCCGTGGAACTCCAACCAGCAACCGCAAGATCAAGATCTCCATCAAGATCGAAGTCGCCCCATGCAGCCCCATCTGCAACGGCTGAGTTTGGCGCGGTGAACGCAACACCAACCGACGCTGCCACATCCGTGAAGATCGCACCATCGTTGCGATAGAGCCGATTCTTTCCAGCTTGACCAAGGTTGTCATTGCCGAGTCCGTAGCTCGACATGTGTATATCAATATCGCCGTCACGATCGAAGTCTGCGCATGAAACACCATTGCCGGCATGCACCGCAGCCAATCCCCAGTGCGACGCAACGCTCGCGAATGTGCCATTCCCAAGATTCAGATAGAACTGATCTTGTCCAACGCCGCCCTTTTGAACAACGATGTCTGCGAAGCCATCGCGGTTGAAATCGGCAACAGCGACACCACTCAAGATCCACTCATTGAGCCCAGGCGTCGCCAAGAAATTCGGTGTGTGCACGAAACTCTCAAGCCCGCTGCCCACCGTGACATCGACGAGCACAATGTCGCAACGCGCGACACCCTCACCAAGCGCGAGTGCCACCAGCGAACATCGAACTGCGACCACGAATCGACGCATGTCTGAACCGTAACTCAAGATCAGCGCGGGTCGAGTGAATCCTGCTGAATCTCTTGCTTTCCTTGGTCCACAGTGTGCCAAGCGTCTTTTGGGGTGGCCTCGCCGTTCGCCTTCATTGGAAGAGTGTCGAAAATGGCCCGTTGCGGAGGCGTGTCGAGATCCTCAAACTGATCGGATCTTGCGGCCCAAATGAACGCGGCGAGTGCCGCTCCACCAATCAAGAGTGCGACTGGAAGTGCAACGAACACAAGTTCCATCAGTGACTCCCTTTTGCCTGTGATGGCAGATCAAACGAGGGAAGTTTCAATGCCAACACAAGAACCGTGAGACCGCTCAATGGCATAAGAATGGCCGCAATAAGTGGATTCACAAGTCCCGCAAACGCAAGGACACCACCGAACGCGTTGTACGCAACCGATACAACCAAGTTGATCTTGATCGCAGCCATCGAGGTGCGTGCGCCTTCGAGAAATCGCGCGAGCGGTCGGATACCAGATGCAGCAAGGCAAACATCGGCAACATGGTGTGACGCTTGTGCGCCATTTCGAACAGCAACACCGACATCTGCAGCTGCAAGCGCTCCAAGATCGTTGACGCCATCTCCAACCATGACAACGGGATGTGCCAAGTCTGCACGACGCACGAACTCGAGTTTCTCCTCCGGCGAAAGGCCACCGGCGACATCAGACCCTCGAAGACCGATCGCACGACCAACACCTGCTGCAACCACCGCATCATCGCCCGAGGCGAGCATCACCCGCCATCCGCGCGCTTTCAGAAGCGCAACAGTTTCCGCGGCATCAGCACGAATCGGATCACCAACGCCCACGATCGCCTCTACGCGCCCTTGCAGTGAAACAAGCACAGGAGCAAGACCTTCCGCTGCGTACTGTGCGGCAATCTCGCGATATCGATCCGCAATGATCACATTGCGAACAACCATCATGCGCAAACTTCCCACACGCACATGACGCCCGCGCACGCGCCCCTCAATTCCAAGCCCGGGTGTCTCACGGATGTCCATCGCTCCGTCGTTCTCATGCAGACGACGGTCATCAGTTCGTGCATCCTCAAAGGCACGAGAGATTGCGAATGCAAGTGGATGGGTGCTGTGAATCTCAAGCGCCGACGCTAGTGCAAGCGCTTCGGGAGATCCTTCATATCGAATGACCTTCATACGCGCTTCCGTCACCGTGCCTGTCTTATCAAGTACGAGCGTGCCCGCTTTCGCAGCGCGTTCAAGTACATCGCCACCTTTCACCAGTACTCCGCGACGCGCGCCTTTCCCGAGCCCCGCGACAACTGCCAACGGTGTCGCGAGACCAAGCGCACACGGACACGTCACCACCAACATCGCAATCGCGCGTTCGATCGCTTGCTCGCCTCCGAGCGTCGGCCACCACCACACGAGTGTCGCCGCTGCGGAAGCGACGACTCCCACGAGAAACCAACCCGCCATGCGATTCGCAAGTTCTTCTACGGGTGCGCGACGCAAGGATGCATCACGTACGAGTTCAAGAAGTCGCGCCGCGCGCGTCTCCGCGCCTGCAACGATGACTTCCATTTCAACAGGCCCTGTGATGAAGCGCGAACCCGCGTACACCGCATCGCCGACCTCCACACGCACAGGCGCACTTTCACCCGTGAGATGCGACATGTCGACGTGTGCTGTCGCCGTTCGCAGCCGTCCATCGGCTGGACATGTCTCACCCGCGGTCACCTCCACGAGATTCCCTGGCTGCAGCGCGTCGATCGAGACCTCACGCGCAAGTCCGTCCGGACCGATCCGTCGTGCGACCGATGGAACAATCGCGAGCAATAGTTCAACTTGTTCGCGCGCCTTCCGCTGCCTGCCGTATTGGACGAAACGTCCAACGAGCAGGAGGAAGATGAGCATCGATGCGCTTTCACAGTACATCGAACCTGTTCCACGAATCGTCGCAACAACGCCCGCTCCGACCGCAGCCACAAGGCCAAAGGCGACTGGCAAGTCCATGTGTGGCGTGCGCGTTCGAATCGAAGCCAGCGCATTCGCAAGAAAGATCCGACCAGGAAACACCAACGCGATGAACGCGAGCGCGACCGACATCCACTGAAAGAACACGCGATACGCCGGTGCCATTTCTGCGAAGAGTCCGCCATACAACGCGAAGGCGACGGCCATCGCGTTACTCGCGATCGCACCCGAGATACCGATCCGTACGAGCCACACACGATTCGCTGCACGCTCGCGCTCGACCGCCGCCGGATCTGCAAACGCAATCAGTTGATAGCCAAGCGTGTCAAATCGCCGCGCAACTTCCGACAACTGGATCTTCGCCAGATTCCACGCGATGCGCACCGTTCCACGCGCCGAATCCACGCGCACCGCATCGACGCCTCGCA
>JASGCF010000310.1 GCA_030054275.1 Limnohabitans sp.
GCGACACCTCCGAAGGTCTCTGCGAAGAAGCCAAGTACAACGCCTGTCACATCAACGCGCGCAGCGGGTGATCCCGTCTCCGACGCGCCGGTTCGGAGTCGCAGTGCATTTGGTCCAGTCGTTGGCGCGGCGCTACAAGTAGATCTGCGGCCGCTTGGGCTTGTACCGACAGATAAGGACACGCTCCCACTCTTCTCACCGGACGGTCGATTGTTTGCAGTGCAAACGGGTGCTGTGCCTGACCTCGCAACGCGCCTTGCGCGGCCAAGTCAGCGTCCCGCTGCTGCATCGCGTATCGCGATCTATCGCGCAGATCCGCGCGGATTGGTTCGGCTTGGCGAGACGGAGCCTGGACTGATTTTGGGCCGTGCGGCCGATACGCGTGGATTCCTCGTCGAAAGCGCTCGCCCAGACGGAAGTCGTTGGATCGGTCGAGTTGCGTGGTCGGGTGGTGATCCTGAGTGGCTTGTTCAAGATGGGCGCGTGAATGCGTTTGCAACGCTCGGTCCCCGCGGCGAGTTGGCATATGCAACCCGCGACACCCGTCAGCGCGTCTTCGATTTGGTTGTGCTGCGAGACGGAACGAAGTCGACACTGCTTGGAGACGATGCGCGCAGCTTTGTATTGCCTTGCTTCTCTGCAGACGGTTCACGCATCTTTTCGATCGTGCTTCGTGACGGGATCCTGGAGTTGGCCTCTGCAGATCCAACGAGTTCGTCGTCGCTGCAGCAGTCACTTGTTCGCGCATTCATCAGCGATCGCGCGGATGATGCAAAGGCACTTGGAATGCTTGCACCACAAGGTGTTCGCGATGGAGTCGACGGCGCCGATTGGATCCTCTTTCACCCGTCTCTAGGCACACTCGTACGATGGAATGAGATCGACGGTGTGCGTCCGTTGAAGGGACGCGCGATCGCTGCTGCAGCGATTGACCAAGATCGCACTGCGCTGTTGATCGATGGTCGCGTGCGGATCCGATCACGGGCTGACGCAGAAGTTGGCCAAGACAACATCGATCGCGGAACGGTGTTGTTTGATTCGATCGCGGTGCCGCGACGATGCGCGCCGATTGAGGGTGCAACTGCGCTTCTGCTTGTGGTTCCAGACCCAAGTGGTGTGCGCCTCTTGATCGCGCGTTTCCAATAGGTACATCCGAATCGCCGCGAAAACCCGCAAGCAAGCAGCAGTCCAAAGACAAGAACGCCCACACTTTCGTGCGGGCGTTCGGGCATGTCATGTTGGTATGACGCTCGGGTTTACGCGTCATTCAGCCATACTTCACTCATCCTCGTCGTCGAGGTCGTCGTCCTCAAGGAAGTCGTCGTCTTCGTCACCGAATTCGTCGTCCTCCTCAAACTCGTCATCCTCGTCTTCATCCTCGTCTTCATCCTCGTCTTCGTCTTCGTCCTCTTCCTCGTCCTCTTCCTCGTCCTCTTCCTCGTCAAGGTCATCCCCGTCCTCGTCCCCATCCTCGTCTTCGTCGTCGTCTTCATCCTCGTCGTCGTCTTCATCCTCGTCGTCGTCCGCGTCCTCATCGGCGAACTCGTCCTCGCCGAAATCATCGTCGTCTTCATCGAGTTCGAAGTCCTCATCTTCATCTTCATCACGCGCGAGCACTGTCGCGCCAGAGCCGCATGTCAGTTGCGAGGCCCAGTCGACCGAATCGAGAAGAAGCGCTGCGCCAGCTCCAACGCCAGCGCCCGAACCGCGAAACGACAACACTCCCAACTGTCGCTGCGAGAAACCAAGCGAGTGCGTGAGTCCCCGCGATGCAAACTGGGCGAGGATCGAAACGGTGCAATGCGTGAAATCAATGTGCATGGGATTGAGAGGAACGGATGCGTGAGGCGCTGCCATGGTCGTTCGTTTCCTGTCGTACGAGCGCTACCCGTACGCGCGCTGTATCGGACGGATGCCACATTTCGGCACAGGTTTCCGAACCGTTTTTTGAGGCGTGGGGCGGGAGTTGTCGCGGGTTCAGGGAGTGCTGTCAACCCCACTCGGCAGAGTGGCTTGCCCTGAAGGAAGCGGAATCGCCAAGGAGGCGAAGCGGTTGGACAGAATGACCCAATCATCGACGACAAGCATCCGCCCCGGAGGCTCGCCCTCGACCGTGGCAAGAAGTGGTGGCTGTTCGCTTCGGAGGCCGTGTGGGAGGGAGAATCGCTCGAGCAGGACGCCAAATCCAGGGTTGGCAACGCCGCCAGGATTCTGTCTCGCAAGTGCAGAAAGCGTCGATGCGCGCAAGATTTCTTGATCGAGCGCGGCGATCGCGAGCAACGACCCGCCACGCGCCGAGGAATCTTGCCCGGCCAGGTCGGTCGAGGGCGCAAACAGCAACAGGCGGTTTCGGAAACTCGCGACAGCCCCCTCTGGCACGCCGAGGTAGCCAAGCGAGGTGCCGTCAAGGCGATCTGCAGCCGTTGTGAGCGAAATCGTTCGCGGCGGGCCTTCGAAGAGCGGGATAAAGGTCGGGATGTCGTCCCGTGACGACAGGAGCAAACTGCCCCCCAAGAGGAGCGGCGACTCCGTCACAACGCACTGGGAGTCTGTGGTCACAAAATCGGGGTGTGGAACACCGGAGGCATCGATGGTCCATCGTTCGACAGCCTCGCCGGTACCTAAGAAGACCTCCCCGAGCGAGGTCGCAAATATCCAGCGAACATCCACACCGGAACGCGCTTCGAACGAGGCGCGCTGCGCCAAGGTGCGCGCATCAAACACGGCGACCTTCGCGCGCGGGAACTGCCCAGCCTGTGTTGGCCGTTGATCGCGCGACGATTCGCCCGCAATCACCAAGCACCCGTCGTAAAGCCCCGTGGCATAGATGCGATCAATCTCGGTGTGAAGGAGCGCGGGTTCGGGGCGCTCATCCAAGACACCAAATCGCGCGATGTCCCCAGATCGTCGGACGAGAACAAGCGAGTCGCCATCACAGTGGGGAATGACTTGGCTTGGCTGAAACGGCAACCCTGTCGGCGAGCGCATCGGCGACGGCTCAACCCGCTGTGGGTCACCGATCCAAAGACTCGCCGGACGCGGTGTCGAGTACACAACCGTCCCTGTCAGCGGATCGATCACGAGCGCTGCATCACCAGACTGTGACGCAGATTGCCATGCGACGATTCGATCCCGCGCCCAAAGAATGATCGGATCTCGATCTTCTAGACGAAGCCGCCACTCAGGCTCAAGTGCTGGGCCAGACAAGCGCACGAGCGCACCATCCAAGAGCCCAAGGGCGATCGACGGATCGCGTGAAAGCAGCGCAAGACCATCGATGCGGGGAATCTGCGCTCGCAGTTCGATCGCGGAGCCTGGCACCGTACCGAGCCGTGGAGGGCGAGCCCCAACCCCCACCGCTTCAGGCGACTTGGTCTCCGCCCTCACACCGCTTGCTTCAAGCAATTGACCAGCGCGACGGTTGAACCGGAACGCTGCCAAATCGCGGACAGAGGGCTGCGACTGTTCCACAAGCGCTGCGAGCAGCCGATCACTGAGGTCACGGCGCGCAGGGGGCAGAATCGCATCCGCCAGCGCAGCGAGCATCGCTGGATGTGTGGCTGAGGAAACGGAAATCTGCAGCGGGTCTGCGTTCGGGATCGGGGCCAAACCGGGGGCAGAACTGGGAGCGAGCGCGACTGCGGCATCGACTGCAGCGTTCGTGCGAGGGAACGCTGTGACGAACTTCGCCATCTCATTCGCACTGGCGGCTCTCATCCGAAGTTGGTCGAGAGCTGCGCGTGCTTCGTCCTCGAGAATCTGCGTGAGTTCGGTATCGCGCGCAGTCGCACGCGCAATTCGACGCAGTGCTTCCATTCGCACCGATCGATCGACGCCGTCGAAACTCAAGAGTTCATTCGAAAGTCGCTCATCGGAATATATCGATCGACTAATGAAAACGGCTGACTTTGCATCGCCACCTGAA
>JASGCF010000311.1 GCA_030054275.1 Limnohabitans sp.
TCAGGCGTTTGCGAACTTCGTCGCGGGTTCAAACGCAGTGGTCGGGGCCATCATTTTCGTGATTCTCGTGATCGTGCAGTTCGTGGTGATCACCAAGGGTGCAACGCGTATGTCGGAAGTCGCAGCGCGATTTACGCTCGACGCGATGCCTGGCAAGCAGATGGCGATTGACGCGGATCTCTCTGCTGGAACCATCGATGAGAAGACAGCGCGAGAGCGTCGTGACGAAGTCTCGCGCGAAGCCGACTTCTATGGTGCGATGGACGGCGCATCGAAGTTCGTTCGTGGTGATGCCATCGCGGGCATCATCATCACGCTCATCAATATCGTCGGTGGATTCGCAATCGCGAAGTTCCAACTTGGTTGGGACGCAGCGGATGCGATGAAAACCTTCATGTTGCTTGCGATCGGCGACGGTCTCGTTTCGCAGCTCCCAGCCTTCTTGGTCGCGATTGCGTCAGGTTTGATCGTGGCGCGCGCAGGCGGTGGAAAGACAGTCGGCGAGGAGATTCCGAACCAACTTGCTGCGCAGCCTATTGCGCTCTACCTGATCGCAGGCTTCCTCGGCCTGCTTTCGCTTACTCCGCTTCCAACCATTCCGCTGTTGGGTGCGGCGCTCTTACTCGCAGGCACCGCCTACGCCATGCAATGGACGAAGCGAAAAAAGGCTATCGCTGATGCCGGTCGAGCGCGTGACGAGGCATCTCGCCGGCCTGTCGAGCCGCCGAAGGTTGAAGAGTTGCTCACGGTCGACACGCTGGAACTTGAGGTTGGATATGCGATCGTGGGACTTGTGGATGCCTCTCGCGGCGGCAACTTGCTTGATCGCATCGCTGGTATCCGACGCAACTTGGCTGCGGAACTCGGTTTGGTGATGCCATCCGTACGAATTCGTGACAACATGCAGCTCGACCCAAACGAGTATCGCGTGAAGATTCGAGGCGCAACGGTCGCCAGTGGGGCGGTGTACCCAGAGTTGCTGATGGCGATGGATTCCGGGCTTGCATCGGGCAAACTTGAGGGCATCGCAACGCGTGAACCAGCGTTTGGCCTCGACGCAACATGGATTGAACCATCGCTTCGAAGCCGTGCAGAAAGCGCCAACTGGACCGTTGTAGACGCGACCAGTGTGCTTGCGACGCATATGTCCGAAATCGTGAAAAACCACGCAGACGAATTGCTGACGCGTGAAGAGGTTTCGAATTTGGTCGCGCAACTGAAGCAGAAGTCGCCGAAGTTGGTGGAGGACCTCATGCCGTCGATCGTGAAAGCCAGCGATTTGCAGAAGATTCTGCAGGCGCTGCTTCGCGAGCGCGTCGCGATTCGTGATCTCGAAACGATCGTGGAGACCCTCGCTGAATGGATTCCGCACACGAAGGATCACGATGTGCTTGTGGAGTATGTTCGCAACGGCCTGCGTCGATCGATTTGCGCTCAATTCAGTGAAATAGATGAACGCGGTCGCGCCCGATTGCGCTGCGTCACCATGGATCCCGCGCTTGAGGACACGATTTCGGGCTACATCGATCGAAGTCCATCGGGTACGACCTTCACCATCCCGCCCCAACTCGCCAATCGCATCGCACGCGCCGTGGCAGAGACCGCTCGCCCGCTGCTCGACGAAGGACGCAAGGTTGTGGTTCTGGCGTCGCCATCGGTGCGCGCACAAGTTCGTCAAGTGCTCGAGCCGCACATTGCGGATTGCGCCGTCCTCGGGTACAACGAGGTGGTCCGCGGAACCGATGTGG
Source organism: Limnohabitans sp. (assembly GCA_030054275.1). Lineage (GTDB taxonomy): Bacteria > Planctomycetota > Phycisphaerae > Phycisphaerales > SM1A02 > QWPT01. Next base: position 1,749 of record JASGCF010000311.1, read on the forward strand.
AGAGCGTCGGACTGGTTCAACTTGCGGCGCCTGCGCAACCGCAGCATGCGGTGGCAGGGGCGGCGTAAGTCGAGAATCAGCCGAAGTTCGAAACAAGTGTGAGCGCTCAAGCATTCTTCTCTTTGAAGGTGCTTAAGGGCTGTCGATGGTTCGCAGCGGTCCTTGCCGAGGATGTGTGATTGCCGCGGTGTTCACGCCGGAACAGTCACCCGCCCAAGGCCCCCGTGAGTCGGTCGCGACAGGATGTCGCGATGAAGAACGCGTGTCTGCACCGTCAGATGCGCGCGAAGCTAGGAAGGCGCGCATGACGAAACTCGCGACACAGGACGCTCGGGCCAATGCTCACGAGGCAACGCAGAAAACGGCGCCACAGAGCACAAACTCGCGCGCATCGCAGCCGCTCAGACTGAAAACCTATCAAGCGTGGACGATGGCGGAAGCGCTTTCGTTTGCGAAGCAGGATCTTGGCGAAGACGCGGTCATTCTGCACACAAGAACTTTCGAACGCGGCGGGTTCTTTGGTTTCGGTCGCAAAGCCGTTGTTGAGATCACAGCGGCACGCGCTGCGGATATGCCAGACGCTCGGCCTGCGCGGCAGCGTGAGATGGTGTCTCCGCACGGAGCACCGACTGATCCGCGCGTGGCTGCTGCCACACGCGCGTACGGATCGCAGATACAGTCTGCGTCGAGATCTGCAGATCGTGCGGCACGCGAACAGTTGCTCGCAGATGGTCCGAGTGCGCTGTCGCCAGTGGAACTCGATATGGATCGGGAGCGTGAGAAAACGAAGCGACTTGCACAAGCGATGGCGGTGCAGTTAGAGCGTCAACAATCGACGCGAGATGTGGCGACGCGCAACGAATTGGCGACAGAGCGCCGGGTGGCACAGAGCGCCGCGCAAGCCGTGTCGCAACCAAGCGCGAACTCGAATGCAACCACATCACTTCCCGCACCATCTCCACTCACCGTCACCACAGAACCAATAGGCCCTGCGCAGCGATTCGTGCTTGTGCCAGAGGTTGGTTCCCCAAGTGGCGTTCGAGCGACGGTCGCGGCTGTCCTGCACGATCAAACTCGTGAGCACTCGCGCGGAACACAACCTGAGGCCGCAGTCCAACAACTGCAGCGCGCGGAATCGCCCGAAATCAAGCAGGTTGCGAGCAATGCACTCACTTCAGGGGCAGTTTCAGGCGTCAGTGCTTCCACCGGCAATGCGTCGCCAATTCCAGAGCCGTCACCAGCGAAGCACTCGGCCGAACTCGACGCGATCGACGCCTTCGTTCGCCGCGTGCTGACATCGCAGGGCAACACGACGCACAGCGCTGCAAGTTCGGCCGTCGCGCATGCGTTCCCAGCTGCTCGTCCGGCGGTGCTCGAAGAAGCGTTCGCTCGACTCATCGAACAAGAGGTTTCGCGCGAACTCGCAGATCGCATCATGGCAGATGTCGAGCGTGAGGTGTCGAGCGCCTCGGAAGCGGAGGGTGGATTTGTGGCGACTCGCGCAGTCGTCCGCGACGCGGTCGAGCGTCGCCTTGCCGCGCTTCTTCCGTCTGACGAGATCGACGGTTTCCGAATGTCGCGCGGCCGAAATGGACGCGCTCGTCGCATTGCATTCGTTGGTCCAACGGGGGTTGGCAAGACAACGACTTTGGCAAAAATCGCCGCGCAACTCACACTGAAGCGAGGGCTGCGAGTTGGCATCGTTGCAGCAGACACCTATCGCATCGCGGCGGTTGATCAGTTGCGCACCTATGCAGAAATCCTCGGCATTGCTGTCGAAGTTGCGTCCTCGCCCGCCGACGCTGCGCGTGCCTGCGATCGGCTCGGTGATGTCGATGTGGTGCTCATCGATACAGCGGGTCGGAGCCAGAACGATCGCATGAAACTGTCGGAATTGAAGGCCTTTCTCGCGGCCGCCGAGCCGGATGAAACGCACCTTGTCCTTTCCGCAACGGCCGGCGCGCGCACCTTGGCCAAGGAGGCTGAGTCGTTTGGCGCCCTCGGTGCGGACCGTTTGGTTCTTACCAAACTCGACGAAGCAGCGTCATTTGGTACGCTCATCGGGTTGGTGGAACGCTTGGGAACGCGTGTGAGTTTCTTCACCCACGGTCAAGAAGTTCCAGATCACATTGAAGTTGCACAAGGCCGTCG
>JASGCF010000312.1 GCA_030054275.1 Limnohabitans sp.
TGCCCAGTCTGTGTACGAACTCTCGCGCATTGAAGCGCTTCCTGGCATCAAGGAAGAAATCAAGCGAGACTTCGGCTTTGAACCGGATTTCGAGAGCGCGAAGTACACGCTCGAGAAGGGCGACGGCGCAGGCAACACCTTCAAGGCAACAGCGAAGCCTGTGCTCATCGGTACGGCTGTCGTCGGTGCTACGACCATGGTGTTCGGCATCATTCTTGCGCTCATCAAGAGCGTCGCTGGCGAAGGCGCAGACATGGCAGCTCTCAAGGCTGCGTCGACAACCGTCATTGGCAAACTCTCCATCGTGACCCCCGAGATCCTCCTCGGACTTCTCATCGGTGGTGCTGTGATCTATTGGTTCACGGGCGCTGCGACCCAAGCCGTTGTCACGGGTGCGTACCGCGCTGTCGTCTTCATCAAGGACAACATCAACCTTGATAAGGCAGAGGCCAGCATCGAAGACGCGAAGAAGGTCGTCGAGATCTGCACGGTCTACGCGCAGAAGGGTATGACCAACATCTTCATGGTCGTCTTCTTCTTCTCGCTCGGTCTTCCGTTCTTCGATCCATATTTCTTCATCGGTTACCTCGTCGCCATGGCGTTCTTCGGCCTCTACCAAGCGATTTTCATGGCGAACGCCGGTGGTGCTTGGGACAACGCAAAGAAGATCGTTGAAGTGAATCTCCGCGCGAAGGGCACCGACCTTCACGCTGCGACTGTTGTTGGCGACACCGTGGGTGATCCGTTCAAGGACACCTCATCGGTTGCGCTGAACCCAGTCATCAAGTTCACGACGCTCTTCGGTCTTCTCGCTGTTGAAATCGCGATTGCGATGAAGGACAGCCCATGGAAGATGTGGATCGGCGTCGCGTGCTCGCTCATCGCGTGCTTCTTCGTCTGGCGCAGCTTCTACGGCATGCGTATCCCGACCGACGCGAAGAAGTAATCGCGCGGTTGAGGTCACTTTTCAAGAAACGCGGGCCGTCTTCGGACGGCCTGCTCTATTTTTGGTTCGGATGCTGCCCTAGCTCTCGACGGAAGCGTGGCGAAGTCCACAATCTGCCGCGAGTTCGAGGAACTTTCGACTCGGAGTCGCGTGAGTCTCGACGCGCTGCGGACCGAACGCGAAGCCAAGCATCCACGCGTGTAGCCCGAGAGACTCTTCCTGCGCCTTCGTCGATGGAAGAAGTTGAGCGCCCCTTGTATAGATCGGGTCGCCTGAGATCGGAAATCCAAGGTATGCGAGATGCACGCGAATCTGATGCAAGCGACCAGTCTCGGGAACGCATGCAACAAGCGAGTGCGTGGCGCTTGTCGCGAGCACTTCGAAAGTTGTCGCCGCGTGTTTGCCAGCCTTGTCGATGACGCTCACCAAACGCGTTCCTTCCGCTGAGGCAACGCGCTGCTCAAGCAAATTGCGTTCGACGCGCTCTGCTCCAGGCTTCATACGGCCGCGCACAATGGCGAGATAGCGCTTCTCGACCCGTCGCGCTTCAAACTCTGCGCGAATCTCGTCATAGGCCTCCGGCGAGAGCGCGCAGGCCACGCAGCCGCTTGTCTGTCGATCAAGCCGATGCAGCAATCCGTAGTCGCGGCGCTCACCAAGCCGCAGCAATTTGCCACCGTAGCGCGCGACCAGTGCGTTCAGCACACTATCGTTGCGGTGCGATGCGCCTGGCTCGGTCACCATGCCAGGCGCCTTGTTTACGATCACCACAGAGTCGCTTTCGTAGGCAATCTCGAGGCGGAGGCGGGCGTTTGGCATCGGCTGCGGCACAGAGCGAGGATACCCGCAACGACGGTATCCTCGCGGCATGCGCACACTCGGAGTCAACACGCGTCTCAAGCCGTTCGGAGCAACCATTTTCGCCGAGATGACAGCGTTGGCTGTCAAGCATGGCGCGGTCAATCTTGGTCAAGGCGCGCCCGACTTCGACGGCCCGGAGTGGCTCAAAGAAGCTGCAATCAAGGCAATTCGCGATGGACGCGGTCAGTACGCGCGCATGACCGGACTGCCTGAATTGACGAAAGCGATCACGACGCGCTTTGAAAAGACAAGTAGCCTGTCGTACGACCCCGAGCGCGATGTCGTCGTGACCTGCGGCGCAACAGAGGCGATTCTCGACTGCATGCTCGGCCTCATCGAGCCCGGCGATGAAGTGCTCTTTTTCGAACCGTTCTACGACTCGTACATCGCGTCCGTCGCGATGGCGGGGGGCGTACCGAAAGTTGTCACACTGGAGGCGCCGGAGTTCCGCATCAGCGAAGCAGCGGTGCGCGCCGCGATTTCGCCAAAGACGCGCGTGATCATGGTGAACAGCCCGCACAATCCAAGTGGGCAGATGCTCTCGGCGGAAGAGCGGTCAATCATCGCGCGCGTCGCGCAAGAGTTTGATCTTGTCGTCATCAGCGACGAGGTCTACGAAGAACTTTGGTACGAAGAACCACATCGCACGCTTGCACTTGAACCAGGTCTCCGCGAGCGAACGATCGTCCTCGGGAGCCTCGGCAAGAGTTTCTCGTTCACTGGTTGGAAGGTGGGTTGGGCGATCGCGCCCGCGAATCTCGCGCAAGCGGTGCGCAGCGCTCACCAGTTCGCGTCGTTCTGCGCGCCGACACCGTTGCAGGCCGCTGCCGCTGTTGCGCTTTCCGCGCCCGACTCGTACTTCGAGGAGTTCCGCGCCGAGTATCGCACGCGCCGAGATCGCATGGTGCATGGACTTCGAGAATGCGGCTTCACCTGCGATCTCCCGAAGGGGAGTTACTTCGCGCTCGCGAACCACGCGCGATTCGGCTTCGCCGACGACTTCGCGTTCTGTCGACACTTGGTCGAACACGGCAAAGTTGCGGCGATTCCACCCGGCGCGTTCTATGTGAACAAGGCGAAGGCTGCATCGCTTGTACGCTTTGCGTTCTGCAAGAAACTCGAAACAATCGACGCAGCACTCGAGCGCTTGTCGAACTACGCAGCCCGCGCATCTGCTGGCGAGTTTGCGTCACACGCGTCGAACGCGCATGCTGGAGTTGGTGATGCGCGGCGTTCTTGAAGCACGCGAAGTTTCTGCGTGGATCGAACCGATGCGCGCTGCGCGGGCGGAGGCTGTTCTCGCGGATCCTCGCCTTCGAGTGACGCGGGTCGGGAGTTCGGATCCGAAGACGCGTCGGCAGTTGGCAGAGCGTTTCGGAGCGGAGCCGTTTGACGATCTTCGCCGACTCGCCGTGGCGACCAACGCAGTGCTGTGGATCGAGCGTGCGACGCCACTGGACGAATCCGATCAGGATGCGTTGCGCGCTGAGAACATTGCGGTGGTTGGCGGCGCGTGCTCGCTGCCATTTTTGATCTCGATCCCGCAAGCAGAAACCGCTCCGAGCTTTCGTCGCACTCGGTCGGGACGAGCCGTCCTTGATATCGCGGAGGCCTTTGGCGCTGTCGATGTCGTGCAAGCCACCGTTTCTGTTGCCGATCCTGATCGGCAAGCAGAAGGGTTGCGCGTGGCCGCAGCGGCAGCGCTTGCTGTCCTTGGCCCAATCGATCAGGTGGCAGCATTCGGTGCGCGGGAAGGCACCATCGCAGCGAGCGTCCTTGGCGCACGCGGCTTCGGAACCATTGCGGTTGGGACTGGCGTGGAGGGCGCCGCGTTTACGCTGGTCGGGGAAGGCGGGCTTTCGAGTGTGACGACATCATCGCTGTCCTGGCGGCGTCGCGACGGAACATGGGTCGAGGATGAGCGCATGGAACCTGACGGCGTTGAGCCGATCGTGCGAACAATGCTCGAAGCCGAGAAACCTGAATCGCCGCGCGGTGCGCGAGACGAGCAGCATCGACGCTTCCGCTGGCGCATCGCGGCGCTTGCAGACACGATTCGACTGTCTGTGCGCACGGGCCAAGC
>JASGCF010000313.1 GCA_030054275.1 Limnohabitans sp.
TTCGTAAGGGGTTTCGTGAAGGGGTTTCGTGGAGGGGTTTCGTGCGCGCCCCCAATCGACAGGATGTGCACGAATCACATTTCCGATCGACTTCGAGGAGGTTCGCAGGTCCGGCTCCTTGCGAGAGTTGAGCCGCGGGGGTACCTTGCCCCGTTCTGCGTTCCGGCCGCACCAGCGGACGGGCGTGGTAGGCGATGGCCCCAAGATGCGGATTGCGAACACATTCGTGTGGTCGCACACCAAAGTCGGCGGCCCTCGCTTTGGTGCGACAGCGTGTCAGATTCACGATATCTCAACGATATCCCGCAGATTTCGTCCAAGAGAGACGCGCCACAGTAGGCGCCTCAGGAGTGCTCAAGAATGCAGCGTAGCCCGAAGTTCGACGCGACCTTCCTCACGACGCAGAGTGGTCCACTCTTCACTCGCACCGCAGCTGGCTTCATCGCCTGCGCGCTTGTGGGAACCTCCGCATGGTCGACGCGAGCATTCGCGCAAGACGCCCCGCCGGAACCAGCGCCAGCAACCGAACCAGCGCCAGCGCCAGCAGCTGAGCCAGCGCCAGCAGCTGAGCCCACCCCGGAAGAGAAGGCAGCAGCAGAGGCGGCAGCCAAGGCTCAAGCGGAAGCCGAAGCAAAGGCAATCGCAGCTGCTCAGGCAGAGGGCGAAGCAAAGGCCGCCGCCGAGAAGGCTGGCCGCATCGATGGCGCGCGCAACGCAGCCCGTGAAGCCATGGGAAACAGCGACTGGAAGAAGGCGATCAATCTTTGGTCGACTCTCCTGACCGAGGTGCCAGGTGACGCAGAGGCGACAAAGGGCATGGCCCGCGCGCAAGCTGCGCTCGACCAGGGATCGCTGATCAACGATGTGGGCGCGGACATTGAGTTGCGTCGTCAGCGCGCGCAAGTGGAAGTTGGCGCTGGCATCGCGAATGCAAGCCAGTCGATGAGCGCCGGAGACTACTCTGGTGCGTACCGCCAAGCACTGCAGGCCAAGGTTCGCCTTGACCGCGACAAGACCGTGTTCCCAGGCGCAGAGTACGAGGCGCTGTCGACGCAAATCGACACGCTGCTCGATCAGATCGAGGTTGGCAAAACCACCACGGCACTCGCCAAGGCAGACGCAGCCCGCAAGGAAGCAAGCGTTGCCAGCGCAGAGAAGCAGAAGGCTGAGTTTGAAGCCCGTCAGAAGGCAATCAATGAGCGCCTCCTTCGCGTGCGTCAACTGCAAGCCGAGTTGAAGTACGAAGAAGCCATTCAGATCTGCGACGAAATTCTCTACATCGACCCGAACAATCCGGCCGCGCAGGCATTGCGTGCTGTGTTGAAGTCGAGCCAGGTGTACCGCAACTACAACCAAAACGAAGCGCGTCGCAGCGAGTCGTACACCCAGTTCTCTGAAGACATGCATCAGCGCTCCATCGCGCCGATGACCAATCTGTCGGGTCCTGGACCACGCTCGACCAGTGGCGTGCTTGAGTACCCAGAAGATTGGCCTGCCCTCTCCGACATGCGCATGCGCGCGCGCGCGCAGGGCTACAAGGAAAGCGCGGTCAATCGTCAGGCGATGGCGGCGCTGCAGAAGGCCGTCTCGGTCAACTTCAACAACAACACCCTTGACCAAGTGTTCAGTTACATGAACCAGGTCACCAATGTTGAGTTCTACCCAGACTGGAAGTCGCTCGAGTCGATCGGTATCGATCCATCGAAGACCGTCGAGTTGACGCTGAACAATGTCACGGGTGAAGTCGCCCTGAAGCGCATTCTCGAGACGCTCGGCGAAGACGACTCACGCCCCGATTACTCGATCGAAGACGGCATCGTCTTCGTGAGTTCAGACGAGCAACTCCGCAAGAAGACCTTCCTCGTCGTCTACGACATCCGCGACCTTCTCTTCGAAGTGCCGATGTTTGATAACGCACCTGACTTCAACCTGAGCTCTGCGCTTTCGCAGGGTGGCCAGCAGAACGGCCAGGGTGGCGGTCAAGGCGGCGGTGGTGGCGGCTTCGGCGGCGGCGGCGGTGGTGGCGGTGGTTTCGGTGGCGGCGGTGGTGGCGGCGGCGCCGGCGGCGGCGGCATCATCGGTGAGCCTGGCGAAGATCCAGAGCGCAAGGACCGCGAGCAACTGATCCAAGAGATCAAAGACATCATCATCCAACAGGTGGATAAGCCAGGTTGGGAAGATGAAGGCGGCACCACGGGCTACATCCAAGAGCTCAACGGCAACCTGATTGTCACGAATACCGCGCGCAATCACCGCGATATCGAAGGTCTCTTGACCCAGCTTCGCGCGATTCGCGCGCTGCAGATCAATTACGAAGCACGCATCATCGGCGTGACGAGCGATTGGTTCGAGCAGATTGGTGTTGACCTCGATCTCTACTTCAACACCAACAACGACATGTTCCAACAGGCGCGCGCCGCCGACCCGAACTTCAACCTCAGTGACTTCTTCTTCCAGACTGGCGACAACAAGGGCCAGTTGAAGGATCCAGTTGTCTTCGGCGGATTCGACGCAGGCACCGATCCTGATCAGGCAGAGAACACACCCGCCACTGGCGCCGCTGTTGGCATTCCTGACGGCAACGGTGGTATCGACTATGTCTTCGGACCAGTCGGCTCACCAGTGCGTCGTCAAGAGGGTTGGACTCCTGTTGGTTTCACGCAAGATTCAACGGGCGTCGTTGACTCGCTGAGCGGTGCAATCCCGGGTATCGGCGCGACGATTCTTTCGTCCGGCGCTGCAGCCGCGACCACCGGCTTCAGTTACATGGACGACATTCAGGTTGACCTCCTCATCAAGGCGACCCAAGCAGATCAACGCGGTGTTGTGCTCACGGCTCCGCGACTCACGCTGATGAACGGTCAGCGTTCGTTCATCACAATTGCGAAGCAGATCTCGTTCATCTCGGGCTTGACCCCAGTCGCTGGTGACGCCAGCGGTGCATTCCAGCCGCAGGTTGGCGTTGTGCAAGACGGCTTCGTCCTCGATGTGGAAGGCGTGATCTCGGCTGATCGTCGCTATGTGACGATGACCGTGCAGTTTGATACCAGCACCGTGCTTGGCTTCGACACAGTCGAGCAGGGTGGTGCGGTTGGTGGAACCGGCACGGGCGGCGGTCGCGCTGGCGAGTTCAACGGCACGATTCAGTTGCCAGAAATTCAGATCGAATCGATCCGCACGACTGTCAGCGTGCCAGACAAGGGAACGATCCTCATGGGCGGCCAGCGCCGCTTCGAAGAGGTCGAGATCGAGTCTGGCGTGCCAGTCCTCTCGAAGATCCCAATCGTCAACCGCTTCTTCACGAATCGCATCGATGCTGAAAACGAGTTGACGGTCGTCATGTTGATGCGACCTGAAATCGTGATCCAAAGTGAGAACGAGGATCTCCTCTTCCCAGGCTTGATGGATCAGTTGAATAACATCGGCGGCTAAGCAGTCCGGTGCGCGAAAGTGCACGAAACGCGCGCTCGATACAGAAAAACGCACCGACGGTCCTCAAGGGCCGTCGGTGTTTTTTTGAGGCCAGATTCTTCCGCGAACCCGTCTGCGTTGAGTTGGCGTGTTCGGAACGCCGTAAGCCTCTGCTATTGTGCGCGCGGAGCCCAAGATGGCAGTATCTCCCAACATCAGTGTGCGAAAGACAGACGGTCATATTCGGATCGACTTTGTGGATCGGAATGTTCTTGATGAACTCAACATCCACCAGATCGGCGAAGAAATGATCAAGACGATCGACGGCGAGATTCGCCCGAAGGTTGTGATTGTGTTCCGCAATGTCGAACACATGTCGTCGGCAGCGTTCGGCACACTCATGAAAGTGAACGAGCGCGTGAAAACGCGCGACGGCCAACTTCGGC
>JASGCF010000314.1 GCA_030054275.1 Limnohabitans sp.
GCGCGTTGGCGGATCGCTTGCTGCTGAACTCGGATCGATGCGCGTCACAGAGCAACTTGACGCCATGCGCGCAATGGCAGCTGATCCCGTGCGCACACTGGTTGTTCCGCGGGTTGTTGCGTGCTTCGTCATGACACCGATCCTGACCATCTACTCCGATGTCGTCGGCAGCGCTGGCGCGTGGGCGATTGTGACCGGCTACCACGGCGTGACCAACGCAGACTATTGGCACTACACAGCCGCGTTCGTTTCGGTGTGGGATCCAGTCACGGGTGTACTGAAGAGTGCTGCGTTCGGACTCGCGATTGGTCTCATCAGTTGTTACAAAGGTTTTCATTGCACAGGCGGCGCAAGCGGCGTCGGACGCGCAAGTACCGAAAGTTTCGTAGCAAGCTTTCTCGCGATCATCATGATCAACCTCGTGCTTGCGCAGTTCTTCAATTCGCTCCAACACATTTTGGATCCGGCAAGTGTCAAAACGCTGCTCTCGTAAGGAACGGCGTGTACCGCCTTTGGAAGGAGTCGCCCGATGATTCCGAGTACAGCCAAACACGCACAACGAGCACTCGCATCGGCGGTGTTCCTGCTGGTCCTGCTGGCATCATCGATGTTCAGCCCGCAGGGAAACGACGCGGTAGCCAGTCCGATGCAATCAACGCCGGCGCAACCCATTGCACCGAATCCCACCACTGCGCAGCCGCCGCAACCAACGGCAAGCCGCGCGATGACGCGTTCGTCTCCGAAGATTGCAGACACGAAGCTCACACTTTCGCTCTACGGCTCAGAGGACGCCAATCCAGGCTATAGACCGTTCGGGGGACAACCAGCCAGCGGCACCAATATGGTCGTGGCTCCCTTCCGCTTCCCAAAGGGTGTGGATCTTGGCATGAGCCTCGTGTTGCGCACGAGTTGGTGCGACACAGATCTCACCAATCTCGATGCGCGCGTCGTCCTCGACGGCCGCGAAACTCGCCTCGATCCAGCAACGGTCTTCCAATCCTTCGCAAACCGCGCGGATGCGGTACTGCGCTTTTCAATTCCAAGTTTGACTCAGTCGGTCAATGAACTGCGGGCTACAGCCACCTATTCGACACAACGATGGGAACTCACCGTCGACGAAGATCTTGCTGCGCGCGCCACCTGGCCGCGTGAGTGGCCCGCCGCGGTGCAAGCCTTCCTCGGGAAAGACGAAGGCGTCAACCCAGATGATCCTGCGATTCGTGCACTTGCTGAAGGAGCCACGCCGCAGGGCTATCGCATGGTTGCGCCATTCATCGCGGCGCGCAATGCTGTTGCAGCGGTGCTCGGGAAATGGAAAGTGGTGAATAGTTCGACCTCGGAGTTGGGCCCCGACCAAACGCTGCGCGGTATTCGATTCTCGACAGATGGCGTCTACGGAATTGGCGCTGGTCGAGGTACAGCCGTCGAACTCGCTGCAACCTGCGTCGCGTCGTTGCGCGCGATCGGCCTTCCTGCCCGCATCGTGTATTGCCTGACCGAAGAGGGTGAAAACGATCGCGGGCGCTCACTCGCCCGCTTCCGCTACATCTGCGAGTTCTTTCTGCCGGAAGTCGGATGGGTGCCATTTGATCCCACCGAAATGCGGCTGAAAGGCGTTGGGAACCGTCCTGTGACTGGGCCAGTCAAAGGCTTCGCGAATGTCACTGGGCTTCGTGCATGCCTGCCGCTTGCCTTCCGACTTGTGCCGGACGGCTTCCGGAAATCCGATCGATACGCCACTTGGGGATGGGCCGGAAATGATGTTCGCGTCGACCCAGCCACAGGGTGCTCTCGACTGATGCTGGTCGAAAGCGGCCGAGGAAACGGCAAGATTCCGACGATGCCCGCTCCGGTTGGCGACGCAGGTCCGTAACGCATCGATGCCACCCTCCACATTGGAACGATCGACGCGTGCGAGGTCATCAAACTGGGTGGAGACACGCAGGAAGCGAACCACCACTCAAGTGATACGCCGTTTCTCGTCGATCACCTGTTCATGACCGACGATGTACACGCTGTCATGGGCGAGATGAAGAAGGGCGATCTGAAGAAGGGCGATCTGAAGAAGGGCGAGACGCACGAAGGTCGCTGCGGTGACGGTGTCGCGCTACCTCGATCGGAAGACGCGATGCGTGAGATTCTTCTTGAGATTCGAGCGCTTATCGATGCGACCGGTCACCCATGCATGATGGTGCATCCCGAAATCGTGGAGCGCCTTGCATCTGAACGCATGCTCGCTCGCGAAGATCGCAACGATCGCGAAGGCACACTCCGCCGATCCGCGTAAAAGCGCAACCCCCATTCGATCACGCCATCACACCGAGAGAAACTTGACCGCCACACGGTGTGTGATCGCATGGAGCTCGGCAGTTCGCTCGGATGATGTGCGGCCGTCGGTACCAAGCGCATATCCGCCTGAAAGCACAAGACAGGTCGGAACGCCCGTCTTCCAAACCGTCTCCAGCACCAGCGCGTCGCGACGCGCGATGCCCGCTTCTGTGAGCGCAAGGCGGCCAAATCGATCGCCCTTCGCGACATCGACACCTGCGAGATAGAACGCGATGTCGGGAGAAGCCCGATCAAGCGCGGTCGGTAGATACTTCGCAAGTGCAGCGAGATATCCGTCATCCTCGATTCCATCCTCAAGTGGTACATCCAAACTCGAAGGCGGCTTGCGCAACGGAAAGTTGCGTTCGCCATGTATCGAGAAGGTGAAGACGGTTTGATCGCCTGTAAAAATCGACGCAGTACCGTTGCCGTGATGGACATCGAGATCAACCACGAGCACGCGCCGCACAAGGCCCTCTTGCTGTAAGTGCCGCGCAGCGACAGCGACATCATTGAGCGTGCAGTAACCCTCTCCAACATCACGCATCGCGTGGTGCGTGCCGCCTGCGAGATTTGCAGCCAAGCGAGTGGCGTTTCGAAGCGCCGCATGCGATGCATCAATCGTGCCCTGCACCGCGAGCCGCGCACGACGCACCAACTGCGGCGACCAATCCATCCCGATGCGTCGCTGCTCATCGCGCGAGAGTGTGCCAAGACGAAGTTTGTCGAGATACGCGTCGTCATGCGCCAAGCGAAGGACATCCCATGATGCCTCAGCGGGGCGATGCTCATTCCAAACGCCGATCAAGCCTTCACTGGCAAGCATTTCGTGCAACGCCGAATACTTGCGCATGGGGAACGCATGCCCCTCGGGTAACGCGATGACATACTCGGGGTGATACGAGATGTGTTCAAGAGTGCGGTGCACGAGGGGTCATTCGATCAACGGCGCTCGGGTGAAGAGCATGCTGCCGAACATGGCATTGGAAACACTTCAGGACATCTCTCGACGACCACGAGCAAATCACATCCGCCAGAACACAACCGCCAGAACACAACCTCAAATTCACATCCTTTTGATGAGTGCATCCGCGAATTCCATCGTTCCGAGCGTTCCGCCGAGATCGCGCGTCACGGCGCCCTCTGCAAGCGCACGGTCGTATGCGGTGCGAATCCGAGTGGCGCACGCGCGGAAGCGCGGCTCCGCACGCTGCGTCGAGAGCCAGTTCAGCATCATCACGCCAGACATCACCAGAGCCAGCGGATTCGCGACGCCCTTCCCAGCGATGTCGGGTGCGGATCCGTGCACCGCTTCAAAGACAGCGCCCTTCTCACCGATGTTTGAACCAGGCGTCACGCCAAGTCCACCAACCAGACCTGCGCACAGGTCACTCAGAATGTCGCCGTAAAGATTTTCCGCCAGAATCACATCGAACTTCGTCGGGTCTTGCACCATTTTCATACACGCTGCGTCCACGATCACTTCTTCGTAGCCAATCTCGGGGTACAGCGTGTCATG
>JASGCF010000029.1 GCA_030054275.1 Limnohabitans sp.
CTGGAGTTCAGACGTGTGCTCTTCCGATCTGTCATTCATGTGTGTAGATCGCTCCGGCGGTTGCTTCGCGTGGGCTCACTGTTTCGACGAGTTTGGTGATGCCGTCGTTGCTGCTGTCGCAGCGGACTTCCGTCGAAACTCACTGAGAAACTTTGAGCGTTTCTCGAAGAACTGACGCAGGCTACCAGTCTCATTTGAAGAAGTGTCGCGTTCAAAGGCTTCAGTGGTAAAGGCCTTTCGAGTGTCCGACGCAACACGCAGCGCAATCGTGTCGTGAAGCCGTTGGACGAACGGCCCCATCTTTTCCCATGACATTTCCTGCCCGAGGACGCGCACATATCCGAGGTAGCGTTCGCGCAGCGCAGGAACTTGTAAGAGGCGACTTCGCAGCGGTTTCGTCGGATCGTCGAGGCCCGTGAGTGGGTCGAGTTCAGTCATCGAGCCGCCGCGTCCGCCATCCTGCGGGCGGGCGTTCGGCCTCGATTCTTGCACCGCTCCTGGCGCGCTTGCTGCTGGCGGCGGTGGCGGCGGAGCCCCTTCGGCTGGATCTGCAGGTCGTGGTCGCATGCCACGCCCAGGGCGACCTTCGCGAGGAGGTCCGCCTGGCCCATCAGGCCCCATGCCTGGTCCGCCACCAGGTCCGCCGCGCGACGACTTGAACGCCTCGTTCATGTCGTGTGGCACGATGTGGAAGACGCCCTTCGGATCGAGATACAGCGAGTAGTCGCTCGCGCGTGTCCAATAGCCGTCGGAGTTTGCCGTCGCGACATCAAGCGCGAGAAACCACAGCGCGCCATCGATATCGAGCATCGGCTTCAACGCCTCCTCGAGTTGATCGAGCGGCGTCTCACTGAGCGTCTCGCACAGTTTGACGAGTGCTTTCCAATCTTTCTCGCGATCTTTCGTTTTGATTTCGTATCGCTCTCGATACGCCGCAAGGTCTTCGCCGCGATAGTCAAGCCCGCCAGTCGCGCGCGGCGAGCCCTTCACCTTCCAACGCGCGCCATCGCCCTCAAAGGCAGGCCAATGCTCACGCAGGAAGACCTTGTTGAACTGCTCGACATTGACGAACACGCCCCACGACTCGCCATTGACGACGACTTCAACGAAGTTCGCCTTCGGCGCTGGAATGTGCGGTGCTGCGAGTTGTGCGTACAACACCGACGACATGAACGACGCGTCGCCATTCGCATTCAAGAAATTCAGCGTGTTTTGGCCGTAAAGCCGTGCTCTTGGGTCGGTGTGATCGACCGCGACATTGAACGAGCGCTTCGATCCGCGCGGAACCATCATGTAGCTTGACGCGCCGCGAAAGTGCACGCCAACCCCTTCGATGACTTTGCCGTCGACAGTCATCCGCGCAGGCACATCGGCGTCGGTGTTGTGAAAGAGCTCGAGTTCTTCTTCCCAGTTCGGGAGATCAAAATCGATGAAGACGGTGCGCACGATGTCGGTCGCGAAGAGCGGTGCATCGGGGTAACTCGCAATGTCTTTCGGCGAAACCTTCGGCCCCGGCACTTTCGGCGCGGCATTCCCGCCTGGCCCTCGCATGCCGCCTCGGCCGCGTCCGCCTTGCGGTGTCTTCTTGAGTTCGGCGCGCGCGGCATCACGCTCAGCGCCCTCGAGTCGGCCATTCTTGTCTGTGTCGAAGTCCTTCAGGATCTCGCGCGTCGGAGCGTTCGGTCCGCCGGGCCCACCTGGTCCGAACGGCGGCGGTCCACCAAAGAAGTCGCCCTCGGGTGGCGGCGCTTGCCCAACAGCTTGTGCCGCCACAAGAAGTGCGAGCAATGCGAATCGATGCAAAGGGAAGGCTGAGTGTTGCATACGAAGTCTCCACATCTCACGATTCGAACGGTTGCCCGATCGAACGCGGTGCGGGACGCCGCACAACCGCGAATTCAGCCGATCTTCGCAATTCCGCCCATGTAGCCGCGCAGCACTTCCGGAATGACCACCGAGCCATCAGCTTGCTGGTGCATCTCAAGCAGCGGAATGAGTACACGCGGACTCGCGGCAACGGTGTTGTTCAGCGCGTACGCAAAGCGCGTCTTGCCGTCCGCGTCCTTGTAGCGAAGATTGAGGCGTCGGCACTGAAAATCGTTCAAACGACTCGCCGAGTGCGTCTCGCCAAACTCACCCGTCGGTGCGCCGTCTTTGCCAACTTCGCCGCGACCGGGCATCCAACTTTCGATATCGATCATGTCCTCGTTCTTCACCCCGAGGTCGCCGGTGCAGCACTGGAGCAAGCGATACGCGAGTCCGAGCGATTGCAAGATCATCTCGACCGACTCCATCATTTGCTTGTGCCACGCGCGGCTTTCCGCATCGTCGGCCTTACATACGACCACTTGCTCAACCTTATCGAATTGGTGAATTCGATAGAGGCCCGCAGTGTCCTTGCCGGCCGCGCCCGCTTCGCGACGGAAGCAGGTCGACACGGTGCAGTACTTCAGCGGCAATTGCTCGTGCGAAAGAATCTCATCGGCATGCAGTCCCATCAGGCCCACTTCACCAGTCCCCGTGAGGTAGAGGTCGTGACCCGAGCCGCGCTTCGATTCCTCGATGTGGTACGCCTGCTCGCGCCCCGCGGGGAAAAAGCCCGTGCCCACCATGCACTCTTCTTTCACGATGACGGGAATGCCCATCGGGCTAAATCCGCGCTTGTCGGCCATGAAGTCGACCGCATATCGCAGCACCGCCTGATGCAGTCGCATGCCAAGGCCGGTGAGCACATAGTGCCGCGTACCCGACATCTTCACGCCGCGTTCGAAATCGACGAGCCCGTGCATTCTGACGAGCTCAAGATGCGTGCGCGGCTTGAAGCCGCGGTTCTCCGCGAAGGTCTTCGTGAAGTCCCAGTTCGACGGGGCCCAACGGCGAATCTCTTGGTTGTCTTCGCTGCCTTTGCCCTTTGGCACATCAGGAGACGGTGGCTGCGGAACTTGCAGCCAGAGCGCCTTGAATTCCGGCTCAATCGCGGCGAGATGGCGCTCTTCTTCGGTCACAAGCGCTTTGAGTTCTGATGGGCGCGCTTCGAGTGCTGCGATCTCCATCTCAAGGCGATCTTTCTCGTCGCCTGCCGCGGCCTTGAGTTTGCCTTTCAGTTGACCGATCTTCGGGCCAACTTCCTTCGAGATTCGATTTTGCTCGCTGCGCGCGGTCTCGAGTCGCGTCACGATCGCGCGGCGTCCCTCGTCGAGCGCGAGAAGTCGATCGATGTCGACATCCATGCACTTGTCACGCGTGCCGTTGCGGTACTTGTCGGGGTTTTCGCGAAGATCCTTCAGGTCGATCATGGCGGGCAGAAGATACCGCAGAAGCGTGATCGATGACGCGCTCAAGATTTGAGCGGTCGCCGCTGCGGCGGCGACCTTTGGCGCGATTCACGCCAGAGCGAGCGAAAGCGGCCACATGAAGCAGAGCTTCATCAGGCCGCTCAGTCGCGAGCGCTCAAGAACGATACGACGGCGGCGCCGCCCATCGCATCTTCGAGCGCAGTGCATCCCAGTAGCGATTCGACGGGTTTGCAACGAACTTTGCGTGCAGCGTGTTTCGGCGCACAACGACACGATCACCTGTCCCAAGCGAGATGAAGCGCTGACCATCGAGGACCACGCAAGTCCCTTCGTTCACGCGACGAAGTGCGAACGAAATCGTCTCATGCGAGCCAACAACAACGGGTCGAAACGCAAGACTCTGCGCACAAATCGGGGTGATCGTGATTCCAGCAACATCTGGATGCACAATCGGACCACCCGCGCTCGCGCTGTATGCAGTCGATCCTGTCGGTGTTGCGATGATGACACCGTCGCCTGTGATATCGACGCCCTCATGATCTGCATCGACCGACATGGAGAGTTCAATCATCCGATGCGGGGCGCCAGCCGTGATGACTGCATCGTTGATGGCAACACCCGTTTCGATCGTCGAAGTCTCGCCGCCGTGTGCGTGTTCTACCTCGACGGAAAGCAGCATGCGTTCACGAATCGGCGGCTGTGCACCGAAGATGAGCACGGCATGCTTCTCAAGGTCCGCCACATCAAATTCCGCCAGAAAACCGAGTCTTCCAGCGTTCACACCAACGATCGGCGCTCCGCGTGAAACAAGTCTTCTGGTCTCCCCAATCAGCGTGCCATCTCCGCCGACAACCACAGCAAGATCAAACCCAAGCGTTTGCGGAAGCGGCTCGTCGCCTGAAACAATGTCCATGATGACACCGTGCCGTCCGAGCAGCGGGCGAATGGCATCTGCCGTGCGTGCGGCCTCAGGTTTCGATCGATTGGCGATGAGAAGCATGCTCGGCATGGTGCAGTCCTCACACAAGCGTCCACCCAACATGTGACTAACTCACAAGCCCCTTGGTGACTCGCATGAAAGCAGTTTCGAGGCTGATTTGTTCTGGTTGCAGTCGTGCCAGTCGGAAGCCTTGCGCTAAGAGCCGCGCCGCCAACTCGCTCGCCGTGATCTCTGCGTCCGGCTCAAGCATGACATCCATGCGCTTACCACCGTCTTCAAGTGCGAGCTCGATCTTCGCAACACCCTTCACGCTCTTGAGAAGCGCTGCGGCTTCTTCGGTACGAGATTCCACTTGAATTTGCACGACTTTGCCGACCTTTGCGCGTTGCATCAAGTCTTGTACAGGCCCAGCGAAGATCAACTTCCCTTGTTCGATCACACCGACAGCGTTACAGAGATCTGCGAGTTCATACAAGATGTGTGACGAAATCAAAATCGTCTTGCCAATGCGGCGAAGTTCTTTGAGTAGTTCGCGCATTTCAATTCGTGCGCGAGGATCGAGACCGGAACTTGGCTCATCCATCAGCAGCACCTTCGGGTCGTGAATCAGAACGCGCGCGACGGCCAACCGCTGCTGCATACCGCGAGACAACCCGTTCACTTCTGTTTCGGTTTTGTGCGTCAGATCGGTCAGCGCAAGTACTTCTGTAATCGTCGACTCGCGCTTTGAAACAGGCACTCCGTAGCACGCCGCGAAAAACTCTAAATACTCGCCAACGGTCATGTCTTGGTACGCGCCCATGAAGTCGGGCACATATCCAATCAGCGGACGGATCAAGTGATTCTGATATCCCACCACTTTGCCATCGATGCGCGCTTCACCCCATGTTGGTTTCAGCAGTGTCGCAAGGATTTTCATGGTCGTCGTCTTGCCCGCGCCGTTCGGCCCGATGAAGCCGAAACAGGTTCCCTCCTCAATCACCAAATTGAGGTTGTCGAGCGCGACGAAGTCTCCGTACTTCTTGGTGAGGTTGACCGTTTCGATCATCGGCATGACTGTTCCTCAGGCGCCGCCCGCGCCATTCTCTTCCGATTGGTTTGTCGGCGCATTTTCATCGCTTGTGCCTTGGTCCTGCTCGGTCCCTGTTTGCTTTGCTCGCTTTTCGTCGGCGCTCTCTGCAGAGAGTCGCGCAGGCCACGACGGCACAATCGACTCAAGATTCGACGGAAGCGGCAGCACCCAACGAACAAGGACCCGACCCTCTGATGGGACATCTTCTCCATCGACAACAACTGCATAGGGCAACTCTGCATTTCGCAGCCAACCCATGACCACAATGCAGGGCTCAGAGAAGTGTGACGACAAATCAAGTTCTCTCGCCCCGAATCGTTTCACGGTCAGTACGGCTGGATCGCGTGGCGGGTCTTGCAGGTATGTCGGCGGTCGCAGCATGCCATACATCGAAAGCATCTCGAGCTCTGTCTCAAGATCGATGTTGTCACTGCCAAGCCCGATGTTCACACCCAACTGCGAGGCAGACTTATAGAGCGGTGCGTAATACTTGTCGGACAGCGCGCGCTCAAGTCCAAGGCGATCCGCAACGGATGTCTTCGGAAAGGTCTCTGCGAGGTTCAGTTCAGTCCCAGCTGGCCAACTCGCAACGCTCACCATCGCGCCACGGTTGGGTAACTGCGCGGAAAATCGGCGATCGGCAATTCCGCTTTCATCGGGCAGTCCCATCGTCAGCAGAGGATTTCGCACGGGCCAAACATGCACCACAAGCACATTTTCAAGCGCTGCGGGAAGTCCGTGCGTCAGTCCACCCTCGATCGAAATGCTCGCAGGACTTGTACTTCGATCGATCGACACCACGACGGGGCGCGATACGGACGGCATCTCGCCCCATTTTTCTCGCGGAACGCCAAGCCAGCGCGCTTTGAAATCAATGGAGGTCGCACGCGACGGCGCAACCGCGATATGCGGCTCATCGATGGGCACCTCGTATCGCTCGCGGCTCGGGAACGCAATCGGCGTTCCTTCATACGGTCGCCACGAAGTCAGCGCGTTGCGCAGTCCATCTTTTGCGTTCGGATCAAGCTCCACTCGCGTCTCACCGTACTCAGGCGCAAACAGTGAGAACCAACTTGTCGCGCGTCGCCACTGCGGCTTCAGCGGGGCATATTCACCCGGCGCGCGTGCGATGAGGTCAAGCACCGTGAGGTGACGAATGCGGGCACTACTTCCAGCCATAGAACCGCCGACAGCCCAGATCACCATGGTGAATCCAGCGGCAACAGCAAGAAATGCAACCCATGACCACTTCTCGCGACGGAAGGCTTTCAAGATCGCGAATCCAAGTGGGCCAGCGATCAGCCAATACAGCGCAAAGACGCCGGTTGCAGCAAGAACGCCCAACGCAGCCTCTCCACTGAGACCGATGATGTCCGCGATGTTGGCACCATCGCCAATGCGCTTCGTGTATCCGCCGCTCGTGAGGCGCTTCGCCTCGCCAAGTGCTGTGTACTCGGCACCGCTTGGCGTATCTGCGCGTCTACCAAGCAGGCGGTTCCAAAAGACATCACCCTGCGGTATCGAAGGTGTTTGCAGTCCGCGAGCCGCGAGATCATCGACATCGATCCCCAGCAAGGTGATCGTGCCAAATCCGCGACGACAGCGAATTCCGACGATACGCCCACCAAGATCATCTGGCGAAATCTCTTCGTCTGTGGAGGTTGGGTTGCGGGCGACAGCGCGTGCGCGATCGCTTTCTTCGCGCGCTGGAATCGCAAGAAACGGAACCCAGTCACGATCCAGCGTCGATGGATCGAAGATCGCAAGACGGGTTCGCGCATCTCTCGCCCGCAGCCCATCAGAAAGCGAGACAAGCGGCAAGAAATCCGCAACCCGAACATCATCCACGCGTCGCGGCGCGGTGCTCGGAAGAACATCACTGAAACCATGTCGTCCGCTTGTTCCGACAGACCATGGATCGCCCGCTGAGGGAAGCGAAATCACCAAGTTGCCGCCTCGATCCACCCACTCGAGAACCGCGCGCGCCGCTTCATCCGAAATACGCGCGGGTGGAACGGTGCCGCCACCCCAAATCAATGCATCGAATTGGGCATAGCCCTCCCAACGATCGGGAAAGGCGTCGGAATCGCGAAGATTGCCGATCAGCGTGAGCGTATTCATCGATGGAATGCGCCCACTCTGGTCTCGCGACTGCGCGAAAATGTCAAGCCCGTAACTCCGCCCACCAACAGCAAGGAGTCCGTCATCTTCTGGCGCGAGAAACTGCGGCGCGGTTTCTGCGATTTGCGGCGCGATCTTTGCAGTTCCAAGATCGCGCACACGCGTGCCATCGCGCACTTCGTACAAGCGCAAGTCGTAGATCGTGTCGCGTAACGCACCTTCCGGATAGGGCGGCATCTCGCCGTACATCCAGCGGCGCAACGGCTGACTTGGATTCAGAAGCACCCTTCGCGAGTTCTCGGTGATATCGCGATCTGCGTTCTCCAATTCCCACACCGCTTCGATCTCAATCGGATCGCTCAGTGCGCTCCGAAATTCCAGTTGCACCGCCACGCTGCCGCCACCACGCACAAGGTCGCCAGCACCAAAGTGCAAGACCTTCACATCAATGTCCGCTGCGACGCTCGCACTTCCGAGAACCGCTGCGAGAACGAGTGCGATGGCAACAGAAAGGTGTTGGGCAACGCGTCCGACCTGCATGGGCCGAAAGTGTACCGCCCGCGCGAGATCTGAACGAGTTCACTGAACGCGTGCCCGACTTGCGCCGATGGCGTTGCCATGGACATGGTGCTTGTCATCGCAGTGCTCGCAAGCTCGGCCATCGCCGGCATACTTGCGCTTGGGGTGATGGCATCGCGCATCGACAACGCACAACGATTGTCGGATCTTGTGCGCTCCACGCGTCGACTCCGCGCAGAAGTTGCGGCGCAGGCTCCGCCTCCACGCACGCGCCGCCGCTAGGTTTCCTTCGACATGGCCCACGCGAGGCGGTATTCACGGCGAGGCTGTCACACCGACGCCCGAGTGAGTTTCAGCGGGAAAGTTGAGCAAATTCACGCAGGATGCACGCGTGGCTTCGAATCGCATTTTGGTAGCACGCGAGTTCGAACTTCTCGTTCGGGGAGTGGACGCAGTCGTCATCAAGCCCGAACCCAACCAGCAGCGAGTCCATGCCGAGAATTCGTTGGATTGAGCCCACAGCTGGAATGCTGCCGCCAGTACCGATGAGGAGCGGCGCCTTCCCAAAGACGGCCTTCAGACCAGCGTCTGCCGCAGCGAGATAACGCGAACTCTCGCTCACCTCGATGGCGGCGTTGGCGCCGTGACTTTCGAACGAGGCGCTACAGCCGACCGGGAGTCGGGATCGCACAAACTCCTCAAACGCGCGAGCGATTTTTGCTGGATCTTGCTTGGAAACAAGGCGGAAACTCACCTTGGCCGTTGCATGCGCAGCGATGACCGTCTTCGCGCCTTTGCCGGTGTATCCGCCAAAGATCCCGTTGACATCGCATGTCGGTCGCGACCATGTGCGCTCGAGGGTTGAGCGTCCGCGCTCGCCGAATCCTGCCGAGAGTCCGATCTCGCCGAGGAACTCAGAGTCGGAGAAGCCGAGGGATTCCCACTGCGCTTTGGTAGACGCGGGAAGTTCGCCGACGCCGTCATAGAAGCCTGGGATCGTGACGCGACGCTCATCGTCGTGCAAACCCGCGAGAATCTGCGCAAGCACATTGATCGGATTTGGAACGGCACCCCCGTACATGCCGCTGTGGAGATCGCGAGTCGGGCCATGCACCGTGACTTCCATATACACGAGACCACGCAATCGCGTTGTGATCGCTGGGGTTGTGACATCCCACATACCCGTGTCCGAAACCACGCACACATCCGCGGCCAAACGAGCTTTCGCCTCGTGCATGAAGGGCTCGAGGCTCTTACTGCCCGATTCTTCCTCGCCTTCAATCATCAGCGTGACAGGGCAAGGCGGTCCGCCTGCGAGTGCGTGCCACGCCCGCAGTGCCTCAACGATGCCCATCACTTGACCTTTGTCATCGACCGCTCCACGCGCCACCACGCGCGTCCCGCGGGGGCCATCAACAATGGCAGGCTCGAACGGCGGGCTCGTCCACAATTCAAGCGGGTCCGCCGGCTGCACATCGTAATGCCCGTAGTAGAGAACACGCGGCCGACTTGCTGCGTCTGGCCCGACACCAGGATGATGCGCCACCACCATTGGGTGCCCGATCGTGTTCGCTGCCTCCGCCGTGAATCCAAGCGCGCGCAATGCATCAACAAGCCACTCTGCACATCGGCGTGTTTCGCCGTCGAAGGCTGGATCGGTACTCACGCTTGGAATGCGCAAGAAGTCGCATAATCGCTTGGTCGACTGCGCGAACTCGCGGTCTACGGCGTCGCACAACGCTGTCGTCGATGGAAGCGCTGAAGCATTTGGGCTGTTGGCACTGATGGCTGAATCGCTTGCCTGCATGGGGCGAGAGTGTACGGTCCCCAATGCGCCGCGAGTGCCAACTCAGCGCACCACAAACGCTGCAAAGCCAAGCGCGACGATCGAAATGGCGATCACAGCCGCTGCGAAGAAGAAGATGAGCCAACGCTCGACCAATCGCCACTCACGCGCTTCGGGCTCCAATGAAGACATCCGCAGCCGAGTTCGCGCAGAAGGAGAGTCGGCGTCGATTCCCTCCATTTCCGCGTAACTGCGTGGCGGTCGCGCAACAAAGTCACACGCGCAACGCGGGCAATTGGCTTGATTTGGCCTTTCGAGGAAGCGTCCCGAGTAGCCACACGCGACACATCGTCGTTGGTGGATTCTCGAGCGATCCGTAGGCCGAAGAAGCATGGTTTGAGGATAGCATCGGCTCCGAAACCTCCAAGCGGGACACACCCACTTTGACACCACAAGATTGGATCAGACTTCTTGATATCCACGGCACCGCGTTCGTCGCGGCCGCGGGATCTGTACCGGACCTCCCGCCCGACGCGACGCTGTTCCTTGGAACCCGCGGCGAGCAGAGGTTGTGGCGGGCGTGTGCCGGCGAATCGTTCGAGCCGAGCGAGGCAATTCTGAGCGACGCGGTTCGATCGCCTCGGGGCGATCCGAAGTCGTCCATCGACGGACCCCTGTTGCCGCAAGACGCCTTTCTCGCGATCGAAGTGTGGTCTGAGTGCGAACTTGCGGCAGTTCACGCGCTGGCGCGTTTGGTGCGGCTTCGCCGCAGTTGCAATCCAGATCGCTTGGCAGCGCGCCTTCATGGCGCCGTTCGTTGGCATCTTGAGCACACGCAGCCCGACAACGCAACCAACCGACCTTGGGCGTTGCATGTCTTTCTGCTCGCGGACGATGGCAGTGGCGATGCGGCGTTGTACGCAGAAACGCTGCTTCACAACACACTCGCAAGCGATGCGCGCTCCGAGGGGTTGTCACGCTGGATTCTCGCAGACGCCGCGCGAGAACTCCGACTCGCGCAGTCGACGAATGCGCCTGAGCGTTGACCCAGGCGAGGCGCTCTAGACGCGAAACTCAACTGCGCAGATTCCGTACCATCCGCGCCCATGGATCGATCCACGGATACTTCTGACCGATTTCGCGCAGCCGATGCACGCGCGGTGCGCAGCCTTTTCGGCGCCATCACCAGTGCCATGCAGCCAGCGCGCATGCCGCTTGCTCTCCTCGCAGCGCTGTTTCTCTCGGCCTTCACGCCCTTGGTTGATCTCGCAGGCCAGCATCACTTCGGTGAGCGCGGACTTTCGTCGACGCCGCTTGCAGCAAGCGAGCGCGACTTCGCGTATCAGCGCGCACGGGCTGCTGTCAGTCGGGTTGCGTCAACCGAACTTGCCGCGCGCGAGGATGCGTTGAAGGGTGAAGATGGTGTTCCCGTCGAAGAACTCTCACTCAGCGCGTTGCGTTCGATTGTTCGCGAGGGAACACAAAATCGCATTGAAGAGCGACGCGCAAGTGAAGGAGGGCTTGACGAGGCGGAAGAGCGACGGCTGCGCGATCGTGCTGTTGCTGCGATGAAATCCATCGAGGCGGTTGAACAACGCGGTATCGCAACGGTGTTCTTTGAAGCCGAGGGAACTGCCGCGAGAAAAGTGTTGAACGGACTCGCCTCACTTGATCTCGAGCAATGCCTCGCAGGCATCTTGGGTGGTGTCTTCACAGTGCCGGCGACCGCTGTCCGCAGTTCGCCCATGGTTGTGGTGCTTGCGTTTCTCGTGATGCTCTGCGTACTCACATTTCTCTCGGGTGGACTGTGCCGCATGGCTGCCGTGCATGCAGGTCGTGCGTCGCGTCTCACACCACAAGAGGGTGCGACTTTCGCCCGTCAACGCGCGCTCAATCTGGTCTCGATCCCAGTCCTACCCGTCATTGTGCTCGCGTTGCTTGCTGTGATCGTTGCATTGTTTGCAGTGTTCTTGCGCATCCCTGTACTCAATCTTGTCGCTGGTGCGTTGTTCGTTGTCCCCGCACTTGTCGGACTGCTCATCGCAGTGCTTGCGTTGGTTGCGATCGTTTCGTTTCCGCTCATGCCCGCTGCGGTCGCCGTCGAAGATTGCGACGCGGGGGATGCAATTACCCGCGCGGGCGCTCTCGTACTTGCGCGTCCACTCGTCTGGCTTGCGGTTCTTGCAACCTCCATTGCGGTCCTTGCGCTCGGTGGCGTCCTCGTACAAGGCATTCTTCAACTCGCATCAGGCGCTGTCTCACTCTCACTCGCAGCGCTCGGAGGTGTCGCAGGTCAAGCGATTGCATCGGGCGACGAAGCAGAGGTCGCGGCGTTGTATGGCCCAGATCTTCTCGTTGGCTCAACTGTGTGGTTTTGGTCGAGATTGTTCGGCCTCCTCGGAGGCGCGTACATTTTCTCGCTTCTCTGTGATCTTGCCACGCGAAGTTACCTCTTGATGCGCGCAAGAATCGATGGCGAAAGCCCAGCAACGATTTCTGGCTACGGCATTCGGTAGTCCGTCGAGTCGTATGTATTGCGATTCACTTCAAGTTTCAGGTTGGCGATTTTCAGTTTGGAAGGCCAAGTTCTGCGCGCAGCGCTTTCAGCGCCTGCTCTAGTGCATCCACACGCGTTTCAAGCGCAACGACCCGCGTCGCATCCAGCGACACTCTCGATTGCTGCCGAGACTCGGTTGAAACATCGCTTGAAGCATGATCACTCGCGAACGGTTGGCTACCCAGCGGATGCAGGTCGGGTGCGAGAAGTTGCATCCATCGCGGCGCACGACTCCCGGGCGTCGGTGCGATTTCTTTCACCAACGGATACTCGCGTGCTGCCAGTGCACGCAGCACATTTTCCACAGCTTCTATCGACTCAAATGGCTGCATCCGACTGGCGCGTCCTCGAAGTTCACCAACAGTTTGCGGCCCGCGCAGAAGGAGTTCCGCCAACAACGCCTGCTCCGGCGCGCGCAGTCCAAGCGTTTCGCCAATGACATGTCTGTACTTTTCAACGCGCGAACCTGTGAAACTCACATCGCGCACAAGTCCCTTTGTTCGAAGTCCGTCCACCGCACGAAGCGTGCGATCTTCGTCGATCTCGACAACGGGATCACGATTGGACTTCTGATTGATGCCAGTGACCAAGCCGTTCAGAGAGAGCGGGTATTGACCAGGCGTCGTCATTGCCTTTTCGATCAATGTGCCAAGCGCGCGACATTCGTCCGGAAGCAATGTGTCCATCCGCGCAGCCTACACTCAGTTCCCTTATGGATGGACTGCCCTACAACGAAGGTCTGCACGCGAGCGACAATGCAGGGGAGGTTGCCCGTCGAGCCGAGCGCGCGGAGGTTGCGCGCCTTGCTGCGAGGTTGCTGGCCGATGGACGCGAGCATCACGCCGAGGCTGCGGTAGAGCGTGCGTTCCACGAACTCAGGCTCCCGAGTCGTGCAGAGTCGCCGAGTCTCTCTGAAATCCGCATGCATGTGCGCGCACTTGAGGAATCACGCGTTGGAGATTTCGGCCGTCTGAACCGCATTGTCGCGGTGCTCGAAGAGGCACTTGAAGTTTTGAGTGTGCTTGAGAGCACTGTTTTGGCGCACGATCCCGAGGGAACCAATCGGCGACCACCCGAAATCTACGGACGCGCTGCGCAAGGTGAACTTGATCTCGACCCTGTTGTTCATGTGCGCGTTGAAACATCGCTGCGTGCACATGTCGTTGCACATGCCTTCGCGCAACTCGCGCGAGAAGAGGTCCAGTGTGGCGCGCTCTCATCAAGGTACGGCATGCTCGATGAGTTTCGATTTGTCACGGCACTTGCCGACTATCGAGTCCTGCGCATTCCGCCGCGCATGGGCGTCGATCCTGATCTCACAGTGACGCGCGGCGAACGGGTTCCGCACGCTGGGTATGAGGAACTTTCCCGACGCATCGCGCAATTACAGACTCGCTGATCTGTGATTCCGTGGTAGGTCGATTCCCCGTTCCCTTTCCGATTGTGAAGTGCCTTGAATCCACGCCCGATGTCGCTGCGGGCCGCGTTTGCGCGCCTGCACCGCACGCGGTGTGTTTGCACACGACGGATCACAAGGTGTCTGGGAGTCTCGCTCCCCGGAGGTTTGCATGTTCGCTTGGATCAAGAACCGATCGCTCTCATCGCGCATCGTCACGCTCACGGTGCTGTTGGTACTGGTGGCTGTCGGCGTCAACTATGTCGTCTTCGTCACGCGATTCCGCGACAGTGCGGAGCACGCGATGGTTGAGAAGGCCGCGGCATTCACAGCCGTCGCAGACGAAGCGAAGAATCATGCAAGTGAGTTGTTTCTCGCAAAGTCCATTGCGACCGACGAACTCATGAAAGAACTCAATGAGAGTTTGACCAAGGGCAGTGATTACACGCAAAGCCGATTCTTCCAGACCATTCCCGTGGTCGTCGGATGGCAAACTGCCGAGAAGGCAGCGAAGAAGGAAGGTATCGATTTCAAAGTCGCAGCCTTCGACGCGCGCAATCGAAAAAATGAGCCTGATGCGGGCACTTTCCGTGCGGAATTGCTCACGCGACTCGAGAAGCAAATCGCTTCTGGTGGCGAAATGACAGCGTTTGCCGTCAACGAAGAGACCAACACGCTGCACTACATGCGCGCGATCGGATTGGACGCAAGCTGCATGATTTGCCACGGCGATCCGCGCGGAGAGTTTGATGCAGACAAAGACGGCAAGGATCCTCTCGGATTTGCAATGGAAGGTTGGAAGGTCGGTGGAACGCACGGCGCGTATGAAGTCGCGATTCCGCTCAACACAGTGGACGCTCAAGTTGCGGGATTCATCTCAAGCGGACTTGCATGGACCGGTCCAATGCTCGTCATTGGTGCGATCGGATTCGCGTTTCTTCTGAAACTCACCTTCGGTCGTCCGATGCAGGCGATGATCGCGCGCGTTCGGGATATCGCAGAGGGCGAAGGCGATCTCACAAAGCGCCTTGATGCATCGACAACCGACGAACTTGGGTCGATGGCTGGCTGGTTCAACAAGTTCTTAGGAAAACTCGAGGGAATTCTCGGTGATATCCGCAAGGGCGCGTCGGAGATCGACGCGGGCAGTTCGCAGGTTTCGTCAACAAGTCAGAGCGTTGCGAGCGGCGCAAGCCAACAAGCAGCAAGCCTCGAAGAAATAAGCGCGAGCCTTGAACAGATGAACGCAATGACCGAGCGGAACGCACAGAACGCGAACACTGCGGTCTCGCGCTCAGATGACGCACGCGTGCGCGCAGATCAATGCAAGGATCAGATGGTGCGCATGAGCGAAGCCATGGGAGCGATCAAGCAGTCAAGCGATTCGATCGCGAAAGTGCTGAAGGTCATCGATGAGATCGCGTTCCAGACGAATCTGCTCGCGCTGAACGCAGCGGTGGAGGCTGCACGCGCTGGCGAGGCAGGCAAGGGTTTCGCAGTGGTCGCAGAAGAGGTGCGAAATCTCGCGCAGCGCTCTGCGCAGGCTGCTCGTGAAACTGCTGCGATGATCGAAGAATCTACGACGCGGGCCGATCGCGCTGTTTCGATCTGCGGCGATGTTGACTCATCGCTCCGCACGATCGTGGAAGGCACGCGTGAGGTGAATGAACTTCTGGCACAGATCGCCAGTGCAAGCCGAGAACAGGCGCAAGGCATCGGTCAGATCAACTCGGGTGTCGCTGAACTCGACAAAGTCACGCAGCAGAACGCAGGGAACTCCGAGGAACTTGCGGCGGCAAGTGAAGAAACCGCGGCACAAGTGGCAAGTCTCAAGCAAGTTGTTGGTCAATTCAAGGTGAGTGGCTGAGGTGACTGGCTGAGTTGACTGGCCGAAGTCGATGGTTCAGTTGAGTGCATGCCATTGATGGTTGAGGTCGGTGACTGAGATCCGCACCCAAGACGGGTGCTTCAAGAATCGTCTCTATGCAAGCAACGCAGGCGACGCGCATACGCGCGTCGCCTGCGGCATTTTGAACGGTTGTCTCGCACGGTGCTTGCACCGTCGAAGCTGCGGGCCACTCGACCTTCGCTCGCGAAGGTCGATTAGCTCAAGCCACCTTTCAACTCCTTGCCAGTACCCCACGCAGCGCGAAGACGCTTGAGCGCATTGTCCTCCGCTCGTGCAACGGCTGGGAGTTCATCGCGTCCACGGCCCTTGCGGCCAAACACCGCACTGAAGCCCGGGTCTGCTTTCGGCGCACCAGTCGCATTGCCAGCACCGCCGGTCGCTTGGGGCTCTGGGCGTGCTGGTGGTTCCACAAGCGCTTTGATCGAAAGCGAGATGCGCTTCTTTCCAACATCAAGGGTCAGAATCTTGCAGGTCACGACTTCGTTCGAGCGAAGCGCCTTGTCGACGCTTGGGATGCGCTCGTGGCTGATCTCAGAAATGTGCACCAAGCCCTCAATGCCGGGCGCCAGTTCGATGAATGCACCGAAGGGCATGAGTTTGGTCACGCGGCCGGTCACGGTCGCGCCAGGCTCCAACGCCTGCATCGCAGCGACACCTGGGTCCGTCATCAATTGCTTCAAGCCAAGACCGATTTTGGGTGGCGACTGCGTGACATCAAGTTTCAGAACTTTGACTGTCACAACATCGCCAACCTTGACCACATCGGCCGCGCTCTTCACGCGGTCATGTGACAAATCCGAAACATGGATCAAGCCATCCACGCCGCCGATATCAGCAAACGCGCCGTAGCTCTGTACGCTGGTAATCGTTGCAGTTCGCGTT
>JASGCF010000315.1 GCA_030054275.1 Limnohabitans sp.
GCGTCGTCTTTCAGTGCGTTTGCGACAGCGATCATCCCGCACACGCCGCTTGCGTTGTCATCTGCACCGTTGTAGATCGCGTCTTCGCCATCGCGTGCGCCGGACTTTGGCGGTAGGTGATCAAAGTGCGCTGTCACGAGAAGAAATTCGCCGCTTGGTTGTGCGCCTTTCGGCGGAATCCAAGCGACCACATTCGGTGCAGCCTGAGGCATGCGTCCGATCGGAACGAGCATCGACTCGGTGCCGTCTGCGAGTTTCACCAAAGGCTTCGCGCCGGCTGCAGCGAGTTGTTCGGCAACCCATTGCGCTGCGCGCTTGCCATCTTCGCTGCGAAATGAGCGTCCGTTGAAATCGTCTGCGGCGAGTCGCGCGATGTTCGCGCGGATCGCCTCAGGCTCGATGGTCGGCACGACCGTTTCGCGCGTCGGTGCCTTGTCGTCGGCAAGCGCGGCGGTCGCTGGCTGAACAAAGGTGAGCGCGAAACTGAGCGCGAGTGCGGTCACAAGTGCGATCGGGACGATGCATGAGTGGGCGAGGAAACGGGCGGGTAGGCGCCAAATCATCCGCGCAGCGTAACCGTGGAAGGGATGAAACCGATCTTGGCGCGGAATTGGCCGACCGGCGGAGATCGTGGCGGCGCCCCCGACCGCCAACCGAGACGAATTGCTTGATTCCCGCTCTGCGATCGACCGATGACATGGCCTACATTCCTCTCTTCGCCCTTGCGGGCGTGGCGGCGGCTTTTCTATGTGCGGAATCATTGGGTACTCAGGTCGATTCGACTCGCACGGGCTCCAGCAGGGAATCCGAGCGATCTGTCACCGTGGTCCGGATGACTCTGGTTCGTATACGAATGACACGGCGCAAGTGGGGCTTGGTCACGCGCGGTTGTCGATCATCGACCTCTCGCCGCTTGGTCACCAACCGATGTTCGCAGAAGCGGGTGCTGTGCAACTTGTCTTCAACGGCGAGATTTACAACTACCGTGCGTTGCGCAAGGAACTCGAAGCGAAGGGCCACACCTTCCGTGGGCACAGCGATACAGAAGTCATTCTTCATCTCTATCTCGAAGAGGGTGAGCGGATGTTGCCGCGCCTCAACGGGATTTTCACCATTGCGATCTTTGATGCGCGCACGGGTGACACTCTGGTCGCACGCGATGCGCTGGGCGTCAAGCCGCTTTATTACGCAGAGACGCCGAAGGGTGTTGCCTTTGCGAGCGAATTGAAGGGGCTGCTTGCGCTCGTTCCCGAAACGCGCGAACTCGATCTTGTTGCGCTGCATCGCTACATCAGTTGCTTGTGGTGTCCTGGCGAAGGAACACCGCTGAAAGCAGTTCGAAAAGTATTGCCTGGCGAATTGCTTGTGTTGCGCGAGGGACGCATCACGCGGCGCGCGACTTGGTACCAATTGCCAGTGTTCCGCGGCACGCACGCAGATCTTGATGAGCGTGGCGCAGTCGACGGCGCTGTTCGCGCGATTCGCGCGGCAGTCGCAAGGCAGATGGTTGCAGATGTGCCTGTCGGCGCGTTTCTTTCGGGCGGACTCGATTCAAGCGCCATCGTGGCCTTCGCGCGCGAACAAGCGCCCGACATCGAGTGTTTCACGATTCGACAAGTGGGCGGAACAGAAGCGGGCGTCACAGACGATTTACCGTACGCAGAGCGTGTTGCCAAGCATCTCGGCGTTCGTCTGCACACCGTCGAAATCGAGGCGAACCGCATGGCGGGCGACCTCGAGAAAATGATCTGGCAACTTGACGAGCCGCTTGCCGATCCTGCTCCGTTGAATGTGCTGTACATCTGCGAACTCGCACGAAAACACGGCATGAAAGTGCTGCTTTCCGGTGCAGGCGGTGATGACTTGTTCACTGGCTACCGTCGTCATCACGCGGTGCTGCTGCAGAAATACTGGGATTGGATGCCTGCGTCGATGCGTGGCGCGATCGAATCATTTGCCCGACACGGCGATGCGCGCAAGCCGCTTTGGCGTCGATTGGCAAAGATCACGAATGGTGCTGGACTGTCTGGCGATGCGCGACTTGCGAATTACTTCATGTGGGCGCGTGAAGAAGAGATGTTGGCGCTCTACGCGCCCGAGATGCGCCGCGAAGCAACCGCGCATCCAGCACTCACGCCGATTCTTGATTTCATTCGACCGTTGCCTGCGTCAGTTCCACCGATCGAGCGCATGCTGGCCATTGAGCAGCGCTTCTTCTTGGCCGATCACAATCTCACCTACACCGACAAAATGTCGATGGCTGTCGGTGTCGAAGTGCGTGTTCCGCTGCTTGATCTTGAGTTGGTTGAGTTTGCAGCACGCGTGCCCGCGCATCTCAAACAACGAGGCAAGGTTGGCAAGTGGGTCTTGAAAAAAGCTCTCGAGCCGTATCTGCCACACGATGTGATTTATCGCCCGAAGTCGGGCTTCGGTGCGCCACTGCGGCGTTGGATGTTGCATGAACTGCGGCCGTTGCTCGGAGACATGCTTGGTCCAGAAAGTCTGCGTCGTCGCGGACTCTTTGATCCGGCGGCTGTGCAACGGCTCATCGACGCGAATCACTCTGGAAAAATCGACGCGAATTACACACTCCTCTCACTCCTCTCGATCGAGATGTGGTGTCGTCGATTCATCGATGGGAAGGCGGCAATCTGATGGCGAATGCAAACGATCACGGTGCGGCACAAGAGACGCTGAAATCGGATGTGCGCGACTTCTGGAACCGCGCTTCGTGCGGTGAAGAGTTGCTTCTGCCAAGCACGGATCGCGATGGCTATCTGGCGCAAACGCGCGCGCGTTATGAGCTTGAGCCGTACATTCCTGGCTTCGCGAAGTTCAAAGATTCGCGCGGATTGCGCGTTCTTGAGATTGGCGTCGGCCTCGGAGCGGATCATCAATCCTTCGCAGAAGGCGGCGCACTGATGACCGGCGTCGATCTCACACCACGCGCCATCGAGCACACGCGGCGTCGTCTTGCGTTGTTCGGCCTCGAATCAGATTTGCAGTGCGGCGACGCCGAAAAGCTACCATTTGCAGATGGCACCTTCGATGTCGTCTATTCGTGGGGCGTGCTGCATCACAGTCCCAATACGCCGCAGGCGTTTCGTGAAGTGCATCGCGTGCTCAAGCCAGGCGGCACCGCGCGCATCATGATTTACTCGAAGTACAGCCTGATCGGGTTGATGCTGTGGATTCGCTACGGGCTCTTGCGCCTGCGACCGTGGACAAGTCTCACCGAGATCTACGACAAATATCTCGAGAGTCCCGGCACGAAGGCGTACACGGTCTCTGGTGCGCGTGCACTCTGTGCGCCGTTTGAATCTGCGACCATTGAAACCGTGATGACCCACGGCGATCTCCTCACATCGGAAGCCGGACAACGACACCGCGGACGCGCGCTCTCGATCGCACGCGTCATTTGGCCGCGATGGTTCTTCAAGATCTTCACGCCTAAGGCTGGCCTCTTCATGCTCATCGAATGCAAGAAATCAGGGTCGAAGTGACCTTGTCCGAGAAGCGTTTTCAGGGCGAATTGCTGCGTTTCTCGCCGACGATTCTTGACCACACGATCACTTTCAGCGGTGAAGATGCCCGACCGTACCGATAGAAGCGGTCCGCGGAGAGTCTCTCTGCGAACGAGCCGGAGCACCCTGTGAAACAGATTCTTCAGTCCCTCAAGAACGGCAAAACCGAAGTCGCAGAGGTTCCCTGTCCCGCGGTCAAGCGCGGGCATCTGCTTGTTCGATCGTCGCGCACGCTTGTGTCGGTTGGTACCGAACGCATGCTCGTCGACTTTGGCAAAGCTGGATGGATTGAGAAGGCGCGCCATC
>JASGCF010000316.1 GCA_030054275.1 Limnohabitans sp.
GGAAATCCCGAGCAGGAAAGGAACCAACGCCCGCCACCCACGCGCTCTTTGGTTCGCTTGCCACACTTCGGACACGCGTACTTCGACCAGCGCCACAATGGAACTTCGCGCATGCGAACAAACGATTCATCAAGCGGCGCGCCCTCGAGCATCGACTTGATCTCGCGCAAAATGGCGCGCCAGTCTTCTTGGTTTGCTTCCACGCGGTCCAATCGCTCTTCCATCGAGCGCGTGTACTCGTAATCGAAAAGCAGCGGAAATCCGCCGACCAAGAGTGATACAACCGCTTCGCCAAGCGCTGTCGCGTAGAAGCGACGCGACTTTTGCTCGACATATCCGCGGGATTCGATGGTATTCACGATCGACGCGTAGGTGCTGGGACGCCCGATGCCGCGCGACTCAAGTTCCTTGACGAGTGAGGCTTCCGAGTAGCGCGCTGGTGGAGCGCTGAAGCGTTGCTGGGCATCGATCGACACCGCTGCCAGTGCGTCGCCTTGCGTGAGTTTCGGGAATGTTGCCTCTGCGTCTTCTTCAACCACATCCTCGACGAGTTTGAGGTAGCCGTCGAAAACAACGACGCTGCCCGACGCGCGAACGATCGCGCCCGTTTTGCGATCCGATCGCTCAAATCGCACCGTCGTGAGGTCGTACATTTTCGCAGCCATCTGACATGCAACAAAGCGACGCCAGACCAATTCGTACAGCGCGTATTGCTCGGCAGAGAGATATGGACGAACCGATTGCGGAGTGCGCGTTGGATCGGTCGGGCGAATCGCTTCGTGCGCTTCCTGTGCATCTTTGCTCGATGCGTAGAAGTGGGGCTTCTCGGGCAAATACGCGTCGCCATACGCGCGTCGAATGTGATCGCGCGCTGCATGCAATGCTTCGCCTGCGATGTGTGTGGAGTCGGTTCGCATGTAGGTGATCAGACCCACGCGATCTCCACCCAAGTCGACACCTTCGTACAACTGCTGCGCAATGCGCATCGTTCGATCGGTTGAAAATCCGAGTTGGCTCGACGCAGCCATCTGCATGGTGCTGGTCTTGAACGGGGGCATCGGGCGACGCGTCTTCCGCTCTGTTTCAACCGAAATCACTCGATACGCGACCGTCGCGCCAACCGATCCGGCAACCGTTCGGATGTATCTGGCCGCACCTTTGCCGCGAGGATCTTCGCGCGTTGAGATCTTGATTCGCTCGAGGCCTGCTGCCTCAACGGCGCGCTCGACTTCGCCGCTGAGATCGCGCGGCGTTGCCGTAGCGCCGATTGCCGTTGCCTTCGCGGTGAGATCGAAATCTTTGCCCGCAAGTTCAACGAGTCGTGCCTCGATCACACCTTGCTTTGAAAGGAACGCCAATCGATCCGCCTGCGATGGCCCGCGTTCACGCTCATTTTTCGTCGCAAGGAAATCTGCGACAGCCTTCGCGAGCGCGTCGCGGCGTGCGTCGTCCTTCGTGAGTCGGACAAGAATTTCCCACGATTCATCTGGCACAAACTCGCGAATCTCTTCCTCGCGTTCGACGACCAGTCGTGCTGCAACAGTTTGCACACGCCCCGCGCTCAACCCGCCCTGACGCATCAGTCGCCAAAGCAGGGGAGAGATGCCGTAGCCAACGATGCGATCGAGAATGCGTCGCGAGTTCTGCGCATTGACGCGCGACATATTGATCGGACGAGGATGATCAAAGGCGTCTTTGATGGCGCTTTTGGTAATGGCGTTGAACACCACGCGCTTCGCTTTGGTGGGATCAACATCAAGCACCTCCGCGATGTGCCACGAAATCGCCTCACCCTCGCGGTCAAGATCTGTCGCGAACCACACATCGCTCGCGCCCTTTTTCAATTTGCGGAGTTTGGAAACCGTGTCGCG
The DNA here is from genome assembly GCA_030054275.1 of Limnohabitans sp. Classification (GTDB taxonomy): domain Bacteria; phylum Planctomycetota; class Phycisphaerae; order Phycisphaerales; family SM1A02; genus QWPT01. The sequence continues at coordinate 1,872 of JASGCF010000316.1, forward strand.
TCGGTCGGGTGTCACGACATAGGTGGTCGCGAAGGTGGCGAGATCGACACCTGGAATATCCATGGGTTTCGATGCCGCTGTGGTCGTCGCGGCAGCCTTCTTTTCGCCCTTCTTCGCGCGTGGCGCAGGTTTCGCCGACGGATCCTTCGCAGCCTTCTCCGCCCGCTCCGGCAAGTCGCGCACATGCCCCTTCGAAGCCTCGACCACGAACACGCCGAGTTCTTTCAGGTACTTCTCGATGGTCTTCGCTTTCGCTGGGCTCTCGACGATCACAAGATTGGCGCCGCCGGCGTCGACCGGTACATCTTCGCCATCTGACGCGGTCTTTGCGGCTCGTTTTCGTGGGGCTGTCGATTTCTTGGCTGCCATCGTTGAAGCGATTCCTCTCGATCAATCGTCGCTCGACCGTCTCATCGGCAAGATTGCGAGAAGGGAAATAAGGGAACAAGCGCAGAGAAGTCAAGTCTGTAACTCGTCTTTCGCGTCGTTGATCGCGACTTGCAACAACGCGTGTGCTGCGCTACGCGTGCGCGCGCGGCGAGTGCGCGTGTGCGGACGCGCGAAGTGCGTGTTCGACGGTATCCGCCATGGCCGTTGCGCTGATCGTGTCGTCGCAGGCGATCGATACGCTTGGCTTCAGCGTGCGAAATCGCTTGAGCCATGTGCGTTGCTGCTTCGCCAGACGGCGAGATCGAATCTTCGTCTGTTCCATCGCTTCGTCGATCTCGTGTTGTCGTGGCGTGCGGGTTCCATCGCCGACGATCTTGATCAACTCTTCGTATCCGCATGCAGCCCGCGCTTGAGCGCAGAGGCCGCCGCGTTGGACGAGTTCGGCAACTTCTCTCACGAAGCCCGCTTCAAACATGCGCTTCACTCGTGCGTTGATGCGGCGATTGATGCGTTCAACGGGCCAATCCAAGACCACGGTGAAGAGGTCGTTTCGGCGGGGAGTAACGCCAACTTCGTCCCATGCGGTGCGGCGTGCGCTTGGCAGTTCGCCCGTGGTGTGGGCGATTTCGAGCGCACGCACGACGCGTCTGCGATCTTGGACATGAAGGCGCGCTGCTGTTGATGGATCAAGCGCAGCAAGTCGGGCATGGAGCGCAGCACTGTCGACAGACTCGAGCGCCTCACGGAATGACGCGTCCGCGGCAGGTGCCGTATCAAGACCTTCAAGAAACGCACGGATGTAGAGGTTTGTGCCCCCGACAACAATCGGTACACGCCCACGAGCGAGAATGTCTGCGATGGCGCGATCGGCGATGTCGAGCCATCGTGCGACCGTGAATCCATCTTCAGACGCATCGACCTGATCGATCGCGTGGTGCACGATTTCGGCGCGCTCAGCGGGCGTCGGCTTTGCTGTTCCGATGTCCATGCCTCGGTACACCTGCATCGAATCGGCGCTCACCAATTCTCCGCCGATTCGTCGCGCGAGCTCCATCGCGAGATCGCTCTTGCCGCCAGCGGTGGGGCCGAGGATGACCACGACAAAAGGGCAGACCCGCGCTGTTGCGGGTGACGCGGAGCGGAGCGTTCGCGCTCGCAGGTCGGGAGTGTCGGGCACATCGGACATGTCAGGCGTCGTCAATCGCGTCAAGGCACACGAGGTGTTTGCCCTCAAGAACCTCAAGACTCGCGCCTCCGCCGGTCGAAACATGCGAGAGTTTGTCGGCAACTCCGAATGCTTCAACAGCAGCAGCGGTGTCACCACCGCCTGCGATGGTCACAGCACCTGCTGCGGTTGCGGCAACCACTGCGTCCGCGACAGCGCGAGTTCCCTGATCAAACGGCGGCATCTCGAAGACGCCCATCGGTCCGTTCCAGACCACGGTCTTGCTGCTCCGAATCGCTTCGGCAAATCGCGCGCGCGTGGCCGGACCAATATCAAGCCCCATCCATCCGTCTGGAATAGCACCGATCACAGTGGCCGTTTCTGTTCCA
>JASGCF010000317.1 GCA_030054275.1 Limnohabitans sp.
ACAGCCGCACCGACGCGCAGTCGACCGCGCGCATCGCGGCATGCGTTGGGATGGGTTCGCACATTTTCCAAATCGCGCATCGTGATCAGCCCGCGCAGTTTGCGCTGGCCATCAACGAGCAGCAGTTTTTCGACGCGCGCTTGACTCATCATGCGCTCTGCCTCTGCGGGCTTGGTCTCGACCGGCGCGGTGACGAGATTCGATTTCGTCATCACTTCGCCAACCTTCGCCTCGCTGCGACCATTGAGGAACTTCATGTCGCGGCGCGTGAGTATGCCAACCACTTCGCCGCGACTCGTTCCGTCCGCTGTCACCGGAAAACCAGAAACGCCGTGTTCCGCCATCAGTTTGGCTGCGCGACCGACGGTGTCCTCAGGGCTGAGTGTCACTGGATCGACCACCACACCGTGTTCACTGCGCTTCACCTTCGCCACTTCACGCGCCTGCAGTTCCGGCGGCAGATTCTTATGAATAAAACCGATGCCGCCCTCCTGCGCCAACGCAATTGCGAGGGCACTTTCTGTCACCGTGTCCATCGGGGCGCTGACAAGCGGAATGCGCAGCGTCACGCCGCTCGTCAGGCGCGTTGATGTGTCCACCAAATCTGGTGTCAGTTCGCTGTATGCGGGAATCAGGAGGACATCATCAAAGGTGATGCCGTCGAGAATGATCTTGGATTCCATCGGGAGATGATGCGGTCGCGCGGCCAAGCCGTCAATCCCCCCGCCCGAGAACTCAACGGCTTTCCGCAAACCACCTCTTTGGGGTACGGTACGCGGCCCCGCGTTGTGTATCGCGGGCGTCGCCACCTGCACTTGCAGTACGGCGATGGTTCCTGTCCGGAGCATGCCAGCAACAGTCACAGAGAGAGCACACGATGGGCGCTGTCCGCAACGAACTTCTCGTTCCACTTTCGATCAACCACCGCGGCACGACTCCCGGCGAAGGCAAGCGCGCGTGGATCTCGTGGCTTGAAGCCATTATTCGCGTCGAAGGCTCGGACTTGATCGTCAAGAGTGGCCTGCGTCCGCGCGTGCGCCACCGTGGCGTGCTGAAGGATCTCGAAACGGATCTTTGCACGCCTGACCTGATGATGCAGTTGGCGAAGGACATTCTCGATCCGAACCAACTCGATTATTTCGCGCGACACGGCTCGATCGACTTTGCCTACGACTACAAGAAGGACGACGACCTTGATGGTTCGACGCAGCGTCGTTTCCGCGTCAACCTCTTCATGGCGCGAGGAAATCCGTCGCTCGCTGCGCGTTTGATCACAAGCCAAATCAAGAAGTTTGAAGAGCTGTATCTCCCGCCGATTCTCGGAGATGTGTCGATGGCCGCGCAGGGTTTGATTCTCTTCTCGGGAGTCACTGGCTCGGGCAAATCGACCTCGATCGCTTCGATGCTCGACTATGTGAACCAACGCAAGAAGGTGCACATCATCACCATCGAGGACCCGATCGAGTACATCTTCACCGACGCAAAGGCGACGATCAATCAGCGCGAAATCGGTATCGACGCGACGAACTTCAACGATGCGCTTCGTGCGCTGGTGCGTGAAAATCCCGATGTGGTGTTGGTCGGCGAAATGCGCGACTACGAAACATTCGAAGCTGCGATTCGCGCCGCAGAAACCGGCCACTTGGTGTTCGGAACCATCCACGCAAGTTCTGCGTGGCAAACCTTCGGTCGTATTTACGATCTGTTCCCCGAGAACGAGCGCGACCAGATTCGCAAACTGCTTGCGTACAACTTGCGCGCGATCATCTATCAGAAGTTGCTCCCGACGCTTCATGCGCACATCGCGCGCATTCCAGCGCTTGAGATTCTGTTGAATACGCCGGGCGTTCAGAAGTACATCTTGGAAGGACGCGAAGGCGAAATCCTCGAACTGATCAAGCAAAGTCACGATGAAGGCATGCTTGATTTCACGAGCGCGCTTGTGAAACTCGTGGAAGAGAACTACATCCATCAGCGCGTCGCCATGGAAGCGACACCGAAGCCAGAAGAACTCAAGATGCGCCTGAAGGGCATCGGCTAACCCAAGGTGTGTGCTGCGGGGTCGACGCGATCGTCGCGTTTCTCGCGCGCTGCCGAGTTGGCACCTCCAAAGAGTCTGCGAAACATCCACGAAAAATCCGCGAAACATCCGCGATCACCATCATGCACGACCCGATTCTTCTCACCGCTCCCTCCCTGCTCGCAGAGGGCATGATCCTTCTGAGCATTGCGAAGCCCATTCTGCTTCTCGCGACCTTCGTCGCGTATGCGCGGTTTGTTGCGCGCATGGAAATCGATGCGCGGAACTTCACGCTGCCTATTGCTGCATGGAACGCCGCCTATGTCGGCGCCGCAGTGGTGGCCCTTGCCGCTGCGCTTCTCATTCCGATCTTCTGGGTCGGCTGGATCGTCGCCATCTTGATTCTCGTGGGCACGATGTTCGCGTACATGCAGTACCGCAACAAGAATGTGCCAGAAGGCCGTCAGTTCCGTCTGCAATTTGGTGCGCTTTCGACCGCCATGGAGAAGCGTCGCACTGCGGCAGCAGAGCGCGCTGCATCCGCCCTCTTCACCCGTGCAGATGGCACGCGCGAAGCAGTTCCGCAGAAGGAAGACCCAGCGCTTCCAGCCTATGTCGCGCTTGAACAAGTGCTGCTTGGCCCAATCGCTGCGCGCGCAACGCGTGTTGATTTGGTGACTGCGCAACAAGGCGTGGCCGTTTCAATGTTGGTCGACGGCATCCGCACCAAGCGCGATGCGTTGCCACCGGATACGGGGAACGCGGCCGTCGATCTTCTCAAGCGACTCTCTGGTTTGGATGTTGCAGATCGTCGACGCCGCCAAACGGGTTCGTGCAAGGTGGAAGTCGATGGCGCGCGGACCACGCTCAGCGTCGCAACCATCGGCTCGAGTTCTGGACAAACCATTCGCATCGACTTTGATCGCGAATCGCGGTTTGGAAAGTCGATCGAAACCATCGGCTTGGCGCCGCAACAGCTCGAATCGCTGCGCAAGTTCGAAGACATTGGACACCGCAAGGGCATCATTCTTGTGAGCGCCCCTGTGGGCCAAGGCTTGTCGACGCTTGGCTTCACGCTGATCGCACGCCACGACGCGTACACCAGCAACATCAAAACGCTCGAACGCGAACTGATCTATCGCGTGGAAGGTGTCGATCACAAGGCCTTTGCACCAGAAGCTGGCGTGGAGGATTTCCCAGCCATGCTCACCAAGATCATTCGCCGCGACCCAGATGTCGTGTTGTGCGCGGATATCTCTGAGCCTGGCACAGCGAAGGCTGCTGCGATCATGGGTATGGCCGCGCCGCTTGTGTATGTGCTGATCCCATCGGACAGCATGGCCACAGCCGTCGCCACATGGACACAGGCGATGGGTGACGCGAAGCTCGCCTCGAAGTCACTGTCGGGTGTCGTCCATCAACGACTGCTGCGCACACTTTGCCCAAACTGCAAATCGCCATTCACACCAGCACCAGAGCAGGCGAAGAAGTTGGGGATTCCAACGGGCAAGCAGGTCGAACTCTTCCGACCAAGCGGAAAGGTGCAGGTCAAAAATCGTGTCGAAGATTGCCCAGTGTGCCAAGGCACGGGCTACTTCGGACAAATCGCGATCTTCGAAGTGCTCGCGCTTGACGAAGAAGGTCGGCGCATGCTTGGCGAGAACGACTTCCGCGGCGCGTACGCGCGTGCCGTGCGCGAATTCAAGATGATGCAATTGCAAGAGGCTGCGCTCTTCAAAGTGCGCGAGGGTGTCACCAGCCTCGAGGAAGTACAGCGCATTTTCG
>JASGCF010000030.1:0-2745 GCA_030054275.1 Limnohabitans sp.
TGCTTTCGCGCGTCGATGGCGTTGGCAACACGACGGTCTTCGGTCTCGAGCAGTATGCAATGCGCATCTGGCTTGATCCGAACAAGATGACGCAACTTGGACTCACAGGCGACGATGTCACGAACGCCGTTCGCGCGCAGAACTTGCAAGCGTCGCTTGGAGCGATTGGCGCGGAGCCGTCGGTAGGTCGCCCCGCGACCATGCTGGCCATTCAAGCCGTTGGACGATTGACGAAGGTTGAAGACTTCGCAAACATCGTGGTGCGTGCCGAGAAAGATGGTGCCATCGTGCGCCTCAAGGACATCGGCGAGGTCGATCTCGGGTCGTACCAATACTCGAGCACATCCGCGCTCAACGGCGGATCGACGGCCACTGTCGGTATTTACCAGTTGCCAACTGCGAACGCGTTCGATGTGATCGAGAAGACACGCAACGAAATGGAGCGGCTCAAAGAGCAGTTCCCGCCAGATGTTGACTATGTCATCGCGTACGACACGACCAAGTTCGTGAAGGCGTCGCTCGATGATCTCATCAAGACGCTCTTCGAAGCGGGCATTCTCGTGCTCGTCACGATTTTCGTGTTCTTGCAGTCTTTCCGCGCGACGCTCATTCCGATGATCGCAATCCCCGTGTCGATCATCGGCACCTTCGCGATGATGCAGATCTTCGGATTTTCGATCAACACGCTCACACTGCTGGGACTCGTGCTTGCCATCGGTCTCGTCGTCGACGACTCGATCATCGTGGTTGAAAATGTGTATCGGCAGCTTGAAGCCGGCGTGAAGAACCCGAAGGACGCAGCCGAAAAAGCGATGGAAGAGGTCGGCGGACCGATTGTCGCCACAAGTTCGGTGTTGCTTGCCGTGTTCATTCCCGCAGCGCTGATGCCGGGTATCACAGGACAGCTGTACAACCAATTCGCGCTTACGATCGCGTTCTCGATCGCGTTTAGCTCGATCAACTCGCTCACGCTTTCACCGGCACTTTGCGGTGTGTTCCTGCGCGAGCAGCACGCATCGAAGTTCAAGCCATTCGTGCTGTTCAACCAAGCTTTTGATTGGGTTTCACATCACTACGCGCTGCTTGTGCGACTTCTTTGTCACCACTGGTATGTGATGGTGGTGATCTTCCTCGCTGGATGCCTTGGCGTTGTGCACTACTTCCGTATCACGCCCACTTCGTTTATTCCCAACGAAGACCAAGGCTACTACTTCGTGCATTTTCAGTTACCGCCAGGCGCCAATCTTCTTCGCACGCAAGATGTATCCAATCGCATTCAAGCGATTGTGCGCGAAGACCCAGCTGTCACCGATGCGATTCAGATCAACGGTCTGAACTTCCTCACAAGTTCGCTTTCGTCAAACGCTGGCATCGTGATCGTGACGCTGAAGGATTGGGACGAGCGCGATGTAAGGACGGAGAACCTGCGCGCGATCATCATGCGCGCGATGCCCCAATTGATGGATATCGCCGACGCGCGCATCATGCCATTTCCGCCTCCGCCGATTCCTGGACTTGGAACCGTCGGTGGTTGGCAGTTACAACTCGAAGCGCTCGAAGGCCAGTCATTCAACGAACTCGCGTCTGTCTCGGACGACTTCATGGCCGAAGCGATGAAGCGACCCGAACTCACACAATTGTCGACGCCGTTCTCTGACGCTGTGCCGATGCTCTCGCTCGACATTGATCGCACGCGCGTGTATGCGCTTGATCTCGACATGTCGACGGTCTTCAATGCGCTTGGTCAAGTGATGGGCCAGTCGTTCATCAACAACTACAACCAGTTTGGACAGGTTTACAATGTGATGGTGCAGGGCGAGTCTGCGTCACGCATGACAGCCATGGATGTGATGCAGTTGCGCGTGAAGAATCGCACTGGCGAACTTGTGCCATTTGCAAGTTTCGCGACGCCTTCGATCCAGACAGGCACCGACAACGCAACGCACTACAACCTCTACAACACGGTGCAAGTCAACGGCGCAACGACCGCTGGCTTCGGCTCGGGCGATTCGATCAAAGCGATTGACGAGGTCGCAGCAGCGACTTTGCCCGAGGGCTACAGCTACGAATGGACAGGTACAACTTTCCAAGAAATCGAGTCTGCTGGCCTTGCTCCATATGTCTTCGGACTTGCGATCATCGCAATCTTCTTACTTCTCGCCGCGCTCTACGAAAGTTGGCTCTTGCCATTCAATGTGTTGCTTGCCGTGAGTTTCGCGGTGCTCTTCGCATTGGTTGCATTGCATATTGCGGGCCGCTCGCTTGATGTCTATGCGCAAATTGGCCTTGTGATGCTCGTTGGTCTTGCAGCGAAGAACGCGATTCTCATCGTTGAATTCGCAAAGGTTCGCGCCGATACAGGCGAGGCCGTGATCGACGCCGCAAGCGAAGCATCGCGGCTGCGATTGCGCCCGATCATGATGACGAGCTTTGCGTTCATCCTTGGCATTTTGCCGCTTGTTGTTGCGACGGGCGCAGGCGCGCAAGCACGACAATCGATTGGTATCACGGTGCTCGGCGGCATGCTCGGTTCGACGATCATGGACCAGTTGGTTGTGCCGACTTTCTTCTACATGTTCTATTCGATGCGACGAAAGTCAGGCTTTGGAACACCGGAAGGGTCATCTGGAGCCGCGCCGAGCGCAGCTTCATCCTCGACCGCCGCGCACGCACACGGCTAATTCGACGGCGCGGCCATCGCGCGCGGCAGGTACGAATTTCAAGCACGAGTTCCAAGCACGAGTT
>JASGCF010000030.1:2845-16300 GCA_030054275.1 Limnohabitans sp.
CAAGCACGAGTTCCAAGCACGAGTTTCAATACACCCGACGCCGCTTCATGCGGCGTCGCGGTGTTTTTCGGCGCTCATCGATCACGCGCGAATCTCGCGACACCTCCCCTTTCGCGGATCAACGATCGAGAGTTACACTCGCGCCACTATGGCCAAGAAGACGACCGACGCCGCTGCTCACACGCCTCTCTCTGGTATCGCGCTCGCAACCTATGCCGCGCGCCGCGCGCATGTCCTCAAGACGCTGAAGGATTCCATCGCGCTTGTGTTCGCAGGCGACATGGACGCAAGCATCCACGGCGAGTTTCGCGCGCATGCACATTTTCAGTACCTCACAGGCATCGTCGATGAGCCAGGCGCGGTGCTCCTGCTCGATCCGCTCAATCCGGTTGAAGCGCGTCGCGCGATTCTGTTCTTGAAGCCACTGAATCCAGAACTGGAAAAGTGGGACGGCTTCCGCGAAGAGATCTCGTCGAAACTCCGTGGAAAGTACGGCGTCGGCACGATTATGCGTACGACGGCTTTCGCGCGATTCCTTCTCGAAGCGACCAAGCGTGCGAAGCGATTCGCGCTGCTTCATCCGCTCGCCGCGCACACTGCACCGGTTTCGCCCGATCTTGATGTGCTTCGGAAGAGCGCCGAGCGTATTCCAGGTTCATCATTTGTCGATCACACACAATTGCTTGCTGTGATGCGCGCTGCGAAGGACGCGGAGGAAATTGCGCTGATGCAGCGGGCGGCCGACATCACCGCGAAGGGTTACGACGCTGTGCTGCGCGGGCTGAAGCCTGGGATTTCGGAATTTGATGTGCAGGAACTTGCCGAGCACGGCTATCGCACCAACGGCGCACGACGCGCTGCGTATCACACGATCGCAGGCGGCGCGTTCAACGCGACGGTGCTCCACTACCACGGAAATCGCGAACCACTGAAAGATGGCGATGTGATTCTGATCGACTCGGGTGCCGACTACATGGGCTACGCCTGCGATGTCACGCGCACATTCCCCGTCAGTGGCAAGTTCACGAAGCGGCAACGCGAGATCTACGAAATCGTGCTTGAGGCGCAACTCGCAGCAATTGCAGCAACGAAAGCGGGTACGACCTTCGCCGCGATCGATAAGGCTGCGCGCGATGTCATCACCAAGGCGGGATACGGCGACGCGTTTTTCCACGGCTGTGGTCACCACCTTGGCCTCGAAGTGCACGACATCACGCCGGAAGGCGCGATCCCTGAGAACGCGGTCATCACAATCGAACCCGGCATCTATCTCCCTGACGAGAAGATTGGTGTGCGCATCGAGGACGACATCCTCGTGACGAAGAAAGCCGGCGGCGTCAATCTCACGGCGGCCATCCCGAAGACCGTTGCCGAGATCGAGCGCGCCATGTCGAAGTGATCCCCACACGGGAAGTGCGCGAGATCGGACGAGCGTGTCGCGCGCAGATTTCGCGCGTTTCTTCCATGGCGTCTTGACCCATCCTGAACAAGGAGAACACATTGCGCCCGCACGATTCCCTCGATGCAGGGAAGCTCTGAAGCATGCTCGTTGGGGCAAAGCGCCCCTCTCGGTCGCGTCATTGTTCTGACCGGTTCTATCGGCTCGGGACACACGCGTGCAGCGGAGGCACTTCGTGAAGCGATGCTGCGAAGTCGTACTGCGGAGAGCGTTGAAATCATCGATGCGATGGCGCAGGCGTACGCGCCCTTTCGCTGGCTTTACAAAGACGCGTATCTTGCGTGTGTCGAGCGTGCGCCCACTGTCGTGGGTTGGATCTATCGCTCGAGTGACACACATGAAGGTGGCGGCGCACGACGCATGCTGCAACGCGCCGCACTTGCGCGGCTTCGCACGATGATTCGTGCATCGCAACCGAACACCATACTTTGCACGCATTTCCTCACGGCCGAACTTGTGTCAGAAATGATCGACCGCGAAGAGTGGCGCGGAACTTTCGGCGTGGTTGTCACGGACCTCGACGCGCACGGGCTCTGGGCTGCATGTCCGCGGGCAGATCGATGGTTCGTTGCGATTCCCGAAGCATGCGAAATTCTTGCAGGCAAAGGAGTCGATCGCAGCAAGATTGTTGTCACTGGTATTCCCATCATGGGCGCATTCGCTTCGCCGATGCCATCGCGCGAGGAGTTGCGAGTTCGTCATGGCTTGCCGCGCGAAGGTCCCGTTGCACTGGTCTCGGGTGGTGGTGTTGGTGCATCGCATCTCGACATGACCGTTCGCGCGCTGCTTGATGCAGATAGGGAACTTGGTGTTGCGCTTGTGTGCGGGAAGAATGCCGCTTTGCGCGAAGCCGCAACAAATCTTGTAGAAGCACACGGTGCATCGGCGCGCTGCGCAGTGTTTGGCTTCACCGATCGCATGCATGAACTCATGAAAGCCGCGGATATTGCTGTCGGGAAGCCTGGCGGTCTTACTTCGAGTGAATCACTTGCCATGGGGCTTCCCATGGCAATCGTGCGTCCATTACCTGGTCAAGAGGAGCGCAACAGCGATCACCTCGTCGAATGGGGCGTTGCAGTACGACTGAATTCGCCCGAAAGTCTTGGATGGCGACTCTCGACATTACTGCGCGATGAGGATCGGCTTTCGCGTATGCGTGCAGCTGCGAAGGCTCGCGCATTGCCATTCGCAGCCGATGCTGTCATATCAGCACTTCTTGAGATTCGCGGCAAAAACACAACCATTATTCCAGCGGGCACGGAAGACGAGCACGGAGCGTTTCCTTCGCCAGTCGGCGCGATCATGCCGGAACAAGTTCGTGATAGAGGAGTAGAAACAGCGACCACGCGACCGGTGAAGCGCTTACAACCACTGCGCAAATAGCGAGGAACTTTCCTGCAGATCGTTTCATCCGTGCCAGTACTTCGCACGCGACAATGACCCACAACATGAGCGCGAATTTGAACGCAATCGCGCCATGCATACCCCATGCATCAATGACGATTTTCGCAACAGGATTCACTTCTAATCCACCGCGATCGAGAATCTTCCATGTCAGCATGATGTCGAGGCTTGAGACGAACACGAACCATGTGTAGTGGTTTTGAAAGTGCATCTCTGGGCTTCGTGCAAACCCAAGTGGATCGCGACGAAGCTGTGCTCCACATTCTGGACACTGTGACGGACGACGCGCTGCGGTTGGGTCAAGCGCATGACCGCACGCATCGCACGCGCCGTACTTCTCGCGCTTCCGTCTACGAAACTCACGCGGCAGTGCCACCACAAACCAAGTGAGGCTCGCCCAGAAGAACACATTTAGCGCGATGGCAAATGGCAGCGGACGCAGCGGCGCAAGAATGTGCCGTCCACCGATGAGCCCGATGTATGCACCAGCGTGAAATTCCGGCATGGATGATCGACCACTCTCGGGATCGGTGCGAAACCATGCTTCACTCGCGAAGCAGCGAAACGGCCACCCTGCCAGCGTTGTTTCAATACGAACCCACTTTGAACTCTCTTCAGATGGCGGCGCGAGGACGACGGTCTGCGGCGGGTACTTTGTTTCTCCAGTTGTCGTTTGCAGTTCGCTTTCAGGCCAGTACGCAGTGAAGTCGCGCGTGCCACGCGCTGGCTGTGCGATGTAGAGATCAGAAAAAGTGGCTCGATGCACCAACAGCATCGGCGATCCATCTTGCCAAAGATCGGATGCAGGATCGCGGTGCCAACTGACGAAGGGCGCGTCTTCGGGACCAATACTGCGCGCGGCAAGCAAGAGTGGCAGCCCCCATGCCATGAAGAGCGTGCACGCGACACCACTCATCACATACACGGCGAGGGAACGGGTTCGTCGAAGCCACGAAGCCATGCGCGCATCATGCCATGCGGTGCGCCGCTTCGATGCAACTTCGAGAAGTAAAAACGCCGTCCGCGCAACTTTGCACGGACGGCGAGAGCAATGCGTATCTGACAATCCGCTGTGCGATCAGCGACGACGACGACCCGCGAGACCTGCAAGGCCAAGAAGCGCGAGAGCGCTTGGCGCTGGAACGCCAATCGCGGTACCGAGCGAGCCCGTGTCACTTGACGATGAGAAGGTCACTTGAGTGCCGATCGTGCCGACGGTGCTCACGAGTCCGTTGTAAGACGGATCAAGCGCGCCAGCCACATCCCAGCCGTAGAAGAATGACGAGCCGCTGGTTGCAGCACCGAACGAAACTTGGCTGAGAATGCTGCCGCTCCCGTTGAAGAGGCACGCACCATCGCCGCCCGACGAAAAGCCGACGCCAGAGCCAGAGTAGAAACCGACTTGCAATCCGGAGAGCCCGCCCCAGAAGGTGCGGAACCCGCCGACACCTGTGCCAGCGGCGCTCTCGATGAAGATCACGCTCTCGCCAGCGCCGATGGACGAAATGCCATTCAGCGCAACAGAGACAGCGAAGTTGAACGAACCGTCATCCATGCGCCAACCCGTAAGATCGACTGCGCTGGAACCGTAGTTCGTCACTTCGATCCAGTCCGGAGTTGGCGTACCACCACCGTTCGATGAACTCATGACTTCGGTGATGCGGATATTGGCGCTGGCAGCAGAAGCGATCGCAGACGCTGCGAGAAGAGAAACGACAAACTTCGGGGACATGAGGGACTCCTATTTCTTCAACAACTGAGGGAATCGGGACAGGGCGCGCGCACATCCGGCACGGCGCTTGAGGGACCGCGTCAGATTGACAACCAATTTTGAAGCGCTCGCCAATTCGGTGTTTAGGTTCGGCAAACGCTGCGATCGTGTTCGCGTGGGGCAATGGTCACGATGTGCTGCAGCAGCACCTCAGCGACACGACGCCAACTCTGCGTTTGCGCGTGCGCGACGCAGGAGACTCGCGGAATCTGAACGGCGCGCACACAAGCCGCAACGAGATCTTCATCAAGTGCGCCATTGACGCCGTCGCGAACCACATCGATCGGTCCTGTCACGGGATACGCAGCGATCGGAAGCCCGCAGGCGTTGGCTTCGAGCATGACGATGCCGAAAGTATCGGTGCGACTCGGAAACACAAACACATCTGCAGATGCGTAGTGCGCAACAAGATCTTCACCGAATCTATATCCCGCGAAACAAACCTCGTTGTGTTCGTGTTGAAGCCGCACGCGCTCGGGGCCGTCTCCAACGACAACTTTCGAGCCAAGCAATGGCGCTGCGATGAACGCTTCGATGTTTTTTTCACGCGCTACGCGACCTGCGTAAAGGTGCACTGGCCGCGGTAGATGGCCGAAGAGATTCGCGTCGACCGGCCTGAACAGCGTGGTATCGACACCACGACACCAAGTTTGTGCGCGCGTGATGCCATGCTTGTGCAAGTGCTGAGTGACCTGCGCTGTTGGGGCCAGCGTGGCACGCGCGCCGCCATGAAACCACCGCATAAACCGCCATGTCACGCCCATCGGAAGCGCGAAGTAGCGCTTCATGTATTCGGGAAATTGTGTGTGGTAGCTGGTCGTGTACGGAAGACCAGCACGCTCGCATCGCCGACGCGTCTCAAAGCCGATAGGGCCTTCGGTTGCAATGTGCACCGCGTCGAATCCGCGCTCAAATGCTGCACCAACAATGCGCCACGGCGCGAGTGAAAGTCGAATCTCTTTATAGCGCGGTGCAGCAACCGTTGGTCCGAGCCCCGGGTGCACAACTTCGACCGTGTGACCGAGCGATTCCAACTCGCGAATCGTTTGCTGCCATGTTCGAACAACACCATTGACCTGCGGTAACCATGCGTCGGTCGCCAGCAGCAATCTCACTTCGCTGCTCCAACAAAGAGTGGGTTTGCCGTGAAGGCAATGCCCGCCTCAAGCCACGGAGCTTCCTCCTCGCTGTCGTCGGCGTCGTCGCGTGCAGATGCGTTGAGTTCGCGCGAATCATCACCGGACTCGTCGCGCATCGCCTTTGCTGCGTCGTGCGCCGCGAGCCAGTCAAGTCCGTCGATGAGTTCGATCGCGCCACCCTCATGTTCGACCAGCATCGTGCACGACTCGACCCAATCACCGCAGTTGAGGTACTCGATCCCGTGCAACGAACGCGTTTCGGCTTTGTGAATGTGCCCACACACGACGCCGTGGAACCCGCCGCGTTGCGCCTCTGCAACAAGTGCCTGTTCGAAGTTCGAGATGAAAGTGCAAGCACTTTTCACGCGCGCCTTGATCGCCTGCGACAGCGAGTAATACGGCAGTCCGACCATCTTGCGCGCGCCGTTGTACCAACGATTGATCTTGAGTAGAACTTCGTAACCAACCGCACCAGCCACCGAAAGTAAACGCGAGTTCTGCACAACCAAGTCGAACTTGTCACCGTGTGTCACAAGCAGTCGCCGACCATCTGCGGTTTCATGCACAGCATCCATAGCAATGCGAATGCCGCCAAACACAAGGCCGCAGAACTGCCGCGCGGCCTCGTCGTGATTCCCTGGCACATAGGTGATGCGCGTCCCGCGATGCGACATCTTGAGCAGGCGTCGTAACACTGTGTTGTGTGAATCCGGCCAGTACCAACGCTGGCGGAGACGCCACATATCGATGATGTCACCCACGAGATAGATGTTCTCGCACTCGATATGTTTCAAGATGCGTGCAAGTTGCTCCGCTTGCGCACCATTGGACCCAAGATGGCAATCGCTGATGAAGAGAGACCTGTATCGCGCCTTCATGCGTCGAACCTCCCTGCAACTCAACATTCGTCGGCCGAGCCGTCCGTGGCTGTGGACTGATGGAAGCGTGCCCGACGCATGTTGAGATGTTGTGAGAGGTTGATGAAGATGCAAACAGCCACGCGCAAAACGACACGCGGACGCCGAGTGTCGGCGTCCGCGTGGGGAGATGAGTGCATTTCTTGTGGAAGCGTCTGAGCGAGGAGGTTCAGTCTTGTGCAGTGACAGCCGACGCAGCATTGCCCATCACCATTCGATCCTTCGGAATGATGGTGCCCACCCGCGCGATATGCATGCCTGCGTTCAAAGCGCGAACATACATCACCGATGCGCCAGGTGGAACTTGCGCAGCCACCTCACCCGATCCAACAGGCGAGTCGATGCGGACCACGACTCGGCCGTCCGCCGGCCGACGCACGATCGCAGCATGTTGAGCGGCAGGGAGCGTCGACCACATACGAAGATCCGGCTGTTCTGCCTCCGCGACAAGCGCGCCGCCAATGCCTATCAACAATTGGCCCAGTAGTTTCTGGTTATTGTTCTTCGCCTGCGCCGACTGCACAGCCTGCGCAACGATGGTGACAATGGCGCGTGCCGCAGCGCGCAGGGTTGGCGCCCACCAGAGTTCCGCCTCTCGTCGTTGAAAGTTTCGCGCAGCGACCGCGTCGATCGATGTCAGAAGATCGGCTGGCATCCGCTGACCATCTGCTTCAACCACGAGTGAAGTTGGTCGATCGTCCGCACGAAACTTGAGATAGGGATAAACGGCGCGGAACATGGTTCCGCCAACAGTCGGAATAATGATCGGAAGGCGCACATTGAATGAGCCGCGAATCGGCCCGCGACCAACATCAACAAGCACCAACACCCATTCCTCGCGATAGCCAGCACCTTGGGTCAACTGCATCATGCGATCCGACAGCGCTTGCGCTCCCGAGAGCAACGCAACCTGTTTTGCCGCTTCCATAGCCGGTGCATTGTTGTTCGACTGCATGTGCGTCGCCCACTGCACGACGCTTGAGAAGGCGACGCGCGGATCTGCAGCGCGACCTTTACGCGCCGCTTCAATCGCATCCTTCATCGCTTTCTTTGCGTTGCTGAACTCGCCAAGAGTGAGAATCGTGCCCGCTCCGAAATCGGTTGTCTGCCCACTGGGTACCTTCCCTCGAACAGCTGCGTCCATCGAGGCGAGCGGCGGCTGCGCTACTTCATAGCCCGCTTTCTCCAAGTCCTCCCTCTCAAACTGCTGGAGGTCGACAGCACCTTTCGCGTCGGAATCTGCGCCACGCTTCTTGCTTAAGAGAGCTTCGAGGCTGAGATAGGTTCGGAGCAGAATCATCTCGTACGGCTGAAGCGAGTAGTCTGTCTGGTCTGCACCAAGCACTGTTTGTCCTACATCCTGGACGAACTTGTTTGCATCCCAACTTCCAACATCGAAGGGATTCTCCGCGTACCACGAACGAATCTCGCGCTCGTCGTTGACCTCTCTCGACAAGTACTGAAGCAAGTCGTACGACGCATCACCCCTGCCCGCGTCCGCGAGCATCTTGCCCTTTTCGAGGGCAGCCCAAAATTGATCGCGATCGTACTTCGCGGTTATACCCGTCACTTTCCCCTCGGTGACCACCGTCGGACAGATCACATCGATCTGATCTGCCGCGGCTTGAAACTCGCCGCGGTCATAAGCTTTGGTTGCAGTTGAGATGTTTGTTGTGCAGCCAACCGCGGTGGAGAGCAGTCCAATCACAGCGGAGAAAACGCCGATCACTTTTGAGAGAGACAAGGGATTTCCTCAATTCTTCGGGTTTATCACACGGGAGAGGTGCGAGAGATCTCCGTTGATCTTCCGCGCGTTCCGATCATCGCCTTGCTCCACTCTCTCCACGGGAATCGCGTCGGGTGAATCGTTCAACCACTTCGTCGCAAGGTCGATCTGTTCCTTCGCCCACGACCCCAAGTGGGGCTGAGCCGCCACTTTCGGAAGTAACGCGCGAGCGCGCTCGCGATCTTCAAGCGCCATGCACGCACGAAGCGCGTTCGCGCCTGCAAAGGGATGGCGCGGATTCGCGTAGAACGCAGCACGCGCGAGTGGCTCCGCAATCCGCGGCTCTTTGGTTGCCAACAACGCAGCTGCGAGCAGACTCATCGCATCAACATTTGGAACGGAGCCCATGCCATCCGCCAAGAGTTCAATGCTTTCTGCGATCGATTCGGGCGTCGCTTGGTTGAAAGCATCTGTTGCTTCTTTGAGACACGAAGGTGATGGACCCCACTCTGCACCCAGTTGACCATCTGAAAGCAGTGTGGCCACGATGAGCGCCGAACGGAACAACTTCGCGCGTAACTCAGGTTCGAGAACGCCGCCATGCTGATCCTCAAACGCACGAAACGAAACCGGTGCAAACTCGAGCGCCTTCGCGCAGTGCACAAAGCCAGCAGAACGAAGTCGTGACTGCGCCGAAGCCTTCACCTCCGGATCGTGAAGACGCGTTGCGAGCAGCGCAAGCAGATCGTCGGTTGAAAATGATGTGATCGCTTCTTCAGAGAGCGGCATCAGCGCTTTCCCGACGGAGCCAGATTGCGCGACTGCGGCGGATGCTGGGCCTGTCCATCCCACAAGACTCTCTGGCCGGATGTGATGCGACGCGTCGACCCATTGACCAGCGAGCGACGATGCGACACCGATGCCAAAGAGTTGGGAGGCCGTCTTCGGCCAACGACTTTCAGAGTGTCCATCGCTGCCGCTCGCCTGTGCACGCAACTCGTCGTAGACCAACGCGTCAACCACAGAAGCAGTGTTGGCTGTCATCCGCGCGTGAAGACAATCGATGAGCTGCGCGCGATCGAGTTGAACTGCATCAAGTCGGTCGGACGGTAAGGCAAAGACCCTCGTCTCAACTCCATCCAATCTCTCAAAGTGCACTTCACGGATGCCACGAAAGTCGAACGAACCCTTCAAGCAACCGAACGCCACGCTGATCAACGCTCGCCGAAATCCGCCTTCGTCCGATGGCTTGCAGACCTGAGATTCAAGGCGCCATTCAAGAAATTGCCGAGTGGCGCGTTCTGAAGCTCCGTGGGATGACTCGACACGCTCCGTTGGACTTGCATCAACTGGCCAACTCATTCGCTGCGTTGCGAATGCGAACCCATGATGAACTTGCACACCTTCCGCGATCAGTGACCGCTTAGAACGAGCGAACACCTCCACTGCGTCACTATCCTGCGCGAGAGACCGTGACGACAACGCAATGGTCAGTGCAATCGGAATAAGCAACGATATGCGATATCGCGACTGATTCGGGATGCCTCGATTCCAACCGGGACAAATCAAGGCGTCTCACCCTCGACGCCCTGTCCGTTGAACTCCTGGCCATCCGGCCGGGGCTGGCCAGCCTTGGGTGCTCCGCTGTTGGGCTTTGATGAGCCAGCGATTCCGCGTCCTCCGCTTGCACCCCCGGCGGCCTCAATGCGAGCACGCAACGCTTTGGCGGCCTCCGCATTGCTCACCGACCAAAGGACAACGGCACCCTTTGTCGGCCGGTCGCTGCGCGGGTGAGTGCTTTGCCATCTGTGAACGACCTTCATACCAGGCATTTCGAGCGACTTGGCGATTCCCTGCACCTCTCTCTCGACTCTCTTCTGATCCTCGAATTCCGAGGTTTCGTCCGCAAAAGTTGCAAGAGAGGTTGCTTCCTGGGTGTATGCATCTGATCTGATCAATTCGCCCATGTAGTTTCTGAGAACTTCCTTCGCACTCTCCTCTGCGTCCCGTCCTGCTTGCTGAAGTTGCTCGCGCCCCTTGCCAACGGGATTCGACTGACCAAACGCAAGAAGTACCCACTCACCGATCTCGTTCCTGCGAAGTTGAGCACCATATGTGCACAGCAACGCGCTCTCGCTTAGGTTTTGTAACCAAGACTCAATCGATTCCTGCGGAGGCTGATCACGCGGTGCAGGCGCAAGTCCCAGCAACGCCCGCTGGAGACCTTCGGTCTTTGCACTGTGGGTTGCGACAACGGCGATCGTGCCTCCGCCATCTTTCGAAACACACTCGAAGGTACGGAAGGCTTGAAGACCTGAGACTTCGGCCTCTGCTGCCGAGCGAATTGCGCTCTGGAAAGTGCTCCGACTCTGTACGACACGGGCAGCTTCCCTCGCCGCAGCTTCAAGCTTCGCGCGATCCTCTGGAGTCTTGAGTGATGGGTCAATGTCTCGTTTCTTTAGTTCTTGATTGATCTCATAATCGAGGATTGCTCCAAGTTTCTCGAGTGCACTGGGGTTAGAGTCTGCGATCGGCTTCGGATTCGTGATCGAATCGATAGGCGGATTCCCGCTCTCCCATCGATCACGAAAGCTCGTCTCTACACTCTGCGATAAGAACTCGACGAGTTGTCGTTTGGCATCCACCATCGCGCGTCTGAATGCGGCACGCCGCTGAACATCGAATTTTGATGGGCCAAGTGCCTCGATGGCGCTTACCCCAATGAAACAGTTGATCCCGTCTTTGTCTGTCCAACCACGGCTATCGACATATCGTTGGGCCTCTTCCCCGGCATCTTTCTCGCACGCCACCGCGGTTCCGTAGTCCTTGTCTCGCTCGAGTTGGACCGCCGGTGCGCTTTCCTGCGACGCTCCGCCGGGTGCCTGTCGTGGTGCGGCAACGGCGGAATCGGCTGCAGTCAGTGCGATGACAGATGCGAGCACAAAGGCTGCGCTAGATACGAACGAAAGTCTGGTGTGAAGCATGGTGTTATCTCGTTATGGCGCGGTTTATCGTGATGGCGAGAAGCGGAGTAGGAAGGGTGATCAACTCATCCCGCCGGTTTGGGTGCAAGTTTTGGTTCTAGTGACTTGGTAAGTTCGCCAACGGCACGGTGCACCGCGAGCGGCATTGGTGCCAATGACTGTTCGATGGGATCGAGACCCTGACCTGCTCGCACCAAGAGCAAATCACGGCCTTTGACAAGTACAGTCGATTGTTTCGACCAAATCACTTCGCCAGTCGCAACATTGACGAATTGCGCTGACACTTCGGCGGATGCCATGTGCGACGCTTCGATTTTCTGGGGGCGCACACCTGCACTGCCCGTGAATTCAGCTCTGATCACGCGGCCGAGGAGCACGAAGTCGGGTGTCAGTTCGTTTCCAAGTTTCAACTCCTCCAACCGTGGGGCGCGCCCTTGTTGCACTCGGCGCTCAATGTCATCTCGAAGTTCCACCAGTCGAGCGCGTTCAATCTCGGACAGGACTGCGTATGAACCCGATTTCACGAGCACTTCTGTAAACATCGACTCGCAACGGTTTGCTGCTTCCTCACAGCCGACCGCGACGCCAGCAACGCGAACAGCATCTGTCACGCACGCAAACGGCATCACAGCGACTGTGGGTGGAAGTCCAAACCGCGGGTCCTTCGGATCAAACCGCACCATGTTCGCGCAGATTTCGAGTTCGAACTCCTCGCTCTGCTTCGACTCGCGCACAACTTCGTACGAGTACACAAATCCGTCTGCGAATGTTTCAACCTTCGATGTCTGATCGACCTGACTCGAGACCTTGTCAAGCACCTTCGACTCAAAGATCTCGACGGCTTCCTTGTATCGACGCTCAAGCTGCGAACTTCCCTTGACGGTCGCCCCCTCGCGACGAACAGCTTCGAGCAAGGCCGATTCACAAGCGATCGCGCGAGTTTTTCCATTGCCCACAGCGCGCACCTGACGCACGCTCTTCGCCATGTTGTCGGGTACAGGCGGGCAGTTGCCGAGCGGCGCTTGAGCGACAGGACTCGCAGCACCGCTTTGTTGACCAACTTCTGCGTCGCTTCCCCCGCCATTCGCACGCGCGAATGTCATACCCACCACAATGACCTTGCAGTTGCATGTTGGATCAGTGACTTCGCGAACACCGATCGGCTCAAGACCTTGGATGGTTTTACTTTCGAGTGCGATGCTCTCTGCGAATTGAGTCTTACTCATGACCTTCGCAACATCGGCGGGAAGCGCTGACGACGAATCGATGCGTGAAAGACGGTCACTGAGCACTTTGCTCGCGACCGTCATGCCGTGCAACTCGCTGAGTTTTTGGACGGCGTGTTGCCGAGCCACCTCTTCCACTTGACTGCGTGGAAGCGCTTCAGGTCCCCTCCGCGATTGCGCGAAAGCAACTGGGCGAAGCGTGCCATCGGTATCGCGCACAAATCGAATGCCGTGGGTGTGCACCAGCGAGGCGGCATCGATCTCGGCAAACCACTGCCCGAGGCTTTTCAAACCCGCGACAGACTCTCCAACGCCCCCAGCGGCCGCATCAGCGCTTCGAGGCGAGACCGTTGCGACGATCGCGATCTCCCCATGCCCAGTTTCGTCCACGCGTTCGAAGGATTGCACCGCGTACAGCCCAGCGATGGACGCTTCCGCGACCACTTCAACGGCGTCTTTCAACTCCTGAGTGCTGCGAAATGCCTCCTCTGAAGCAATGCCCGTGAGAAACTTCGCAAGTTCGGGATCGCCGATCACCTCTGTCAAATCCGAACGCTGCTGTACGCGCGTTGAGATTTCTGCAGACAGAAACTCGGCAGCCTTTCGACGCGCTGAGTTCATTGCTCGGTCGAAGGCTTCTGAACGAATCGTGACATACACATCACCGGAGGCCAGCACCGGAACGGTTTCGGTCACGCGAACAACAAGTCGTTGCTCTTCTCGATTGAAACCCTCCGTCCAACCCTTGGCGCGAAGCCACGCGTCGGCCAATTCGCCCGCGCCTGATGTGCTTGCCCCGAGTGTGCTTGCCCCGAGTGTGCTTGCCCCG
>JASGCF010000318.1 GCA_030054275.1 Limnohabitans sp.
TGACTGACTGCCGTCGGGGCTTGAGTGACTGCCGTCGGGGCTTGAGTGACTGCCGCTGTCCCTTGCGTGACTTCGCGGCCTTTGCTTCGGTCACTTCCAAAAATCGCGCTGCAATTTTGTCGGAAGTTTGAGAGTGCATTCCCGCGCGGGGTAGAACCGCGCGCATGCAACGCTTTCTTTCATTTGCCCTTCGCGGTATCGATGCCGTTCCGATCGAGATTGAGTGCGACGAGCGCACCGAGGAAGATGATTCTTCCGACGCTGGCTCCATTTCGCTTGTCGGATTACCTGATGCCTCCGTGCGAGAGTCTGTTCACAGGGTGCGATCTGCACTTTGGAACTCCGAACTTCCCACCCCTCGGGGGAAGTGCGTCATCAATCTGGCTCCGGCAGATCTTCGCAAAGAGGGGCCGGTGTACGACTTACCTATCGCCCTCGCGCTGCTCCGAACACTTGGCGTGATTGGTGATCGGGCAGACGACCGTATCGCGTCGTTTGGCCTCGCGGGCGAACTTGCGTTAGACGGTGGACTTCGGCCCATTCGCGGTGCCACGAGCTTTGCAGCGTATGCAAAGCGCGCCGGACTTCGTGGGGTCATCGTGCCGCTTGAAAATGCCCCAGAAGCAGCAGCCGTTGAGGGCATCGAGGTCTACGGCGTTGCCAAAGTCAGTGAAGCGGTTGGCTTTCTCAATGGGATGTACGACATACCTGTGGAGCCACCACCTGCCCCGTGCCCCCCACCGTTTGGTGCTGCGATTGACTTCGCGGAAATCCGTGGCCAAGAGGCAGCAAAGCGCGCTGTGGCGCTTGCTGCGGCGGGCGGACACAACATCCTCCTCATCGGCCCTGCAGGAAGCGGAAAGACCATGATGGCTCGAGCGCTCCCTGCAATCTTGCCGCCGCTTTCCTCGGACGAGTCGCTTGATGTGACGCGAATCTACTCATCCATTGGCGCTGTTCCACGCGGCGCTGGGCTTATCCGTGAGCGACCATTTCGCTCGCCTCATCACAGCGCAAGTTCGGCTGCGATTGTTGGTGGTGGCAGCACGCCAAGACCAGGTGAAGTAAGTCTCGCACACCACGGAGTTTTGTTTCTCGATGAGTTGCCAGAGTTCCCGAGGGTTGCACTCGAATGCCTGCGCGAACCACTCGAAGATGGCTTCGTGACCATTGCGCGTGCAAGCGGCACGCTGCGTTTTCCGGCCCGCACCATGTTGGTTGCTGCGATGAATCCCACCCACGCGGGCGGATTCGCTCACTCCAGTGGCGAGCGTCGCGCGCAAGAACGCTACATCGGCCGACTTTCGGGACCACTTCTTGACCGCATCGACCTTCATGTCGAGGTTCGCGCGGTGCCGTTCGCATCACTCGCGTCCACACGCCAAGGCGCATCGAGCGCCGAACTGCGCTCCAAAGTCTTGGACGCCCGCGGCGCCATGGAAGGTCGACAGGGACCGGGGCGGACCAACGCTCGACTGTCAGGAAAGGAACTTGACAAGCATTGCGCACTTGAAGGACCCGCGCAACGGCTTCTTGAAAGTGCGATGCGCGATCTTGGTTTGTCAGCTCGAGCGTATGACCGCGTACGCAGGGTTGGCAGGACGATTGCCGACTTCGACGGTGTTGCAAAAGTCACAGAAGCCCATGTCGCAGAGGCGATTCACTATCGGGTCCTCGATCGCCTGCGCGCTGGAAATGCAGCGAGTACGGCGATCGCTGGATCTGCGTAGGCATCACAGCGCGTTGGTTGCTGGGTCACGAGCGTCGAGGGAACTTGCGGAAGCCGTTCGGCTTGCCATCGTCGTACTCGTACACCACGACATCGAGATCTCGCACACCCCATCGACGCGCTGCTTCGTGGGTCGGGAACAGCACATCAAGGCGGTTTCCTTTGATTGCTCCACCGATGTCGAGCACCGGTACGACCGACCCCTGCTCGTATCCGGGCACTGCGACAAGCGAGCCAAGCGCGAGCACCGATGGATCGGCAGCAACCAACGCGCCTCCGTTGGTGGCAACCGAATATCCACTGGCTGTAATGCCGTCCGCGCTGCTGCCACAACTTCGAGCGTCCGGACTGTACGCCGTCACACGCATGCGAACGATTCGAGCGATTCGAACCGGACGGCCATCAAAGATCTGCTGTGGGTGAGCAACAATCGCGGCCACGCCTGTGCCGGACACGCCTGTCGCCAAAGCGCTCAACCCACGCCCTTCGATCCGGGGAACTTCATCCCTGCATTCGGTCGAACGCAGTTTCGACGGGGACACCTGAGCAACACTGGCTGCCGACACCTCGCGCGCAGGTGACGGCTCGTGAAAATTCTCGTGAAGCGGCTCGTCCGAAGAACTGCGCGCGACTTGACCCGTTGCGATCCCGAGCCCCGTGAGGAGCGACGCGCCGACCAAAGCTGCTGCAAATGCGGGCAGCGCCACTTTGGAAGTGCTGCGTCGGTCTGTTCGTGATGGACGACTGCTGTCGGCTTCGACGACCGTGCTCGATCGATGGTGCATGCGTTCTCCCATCATGTTCCGACGCTCTCCCCGTTTCGCACTTCGGCCAGCCCGCAATGGGCGAAAGGTACATTCTGCAAAACGGGATCCAAATCGCACTCGTGTGATTTCCGTCCACAAAATGGAACAGCGCACAAGACGACGCAGATTCTGCCGATGTTCCCGTGTCAGGGTCTTTCCGCAGGTCTTTCCGCAGGTCTTTCCGCAGGTCTTTTCCCGCGGAACGGATCGCAGTCGCAGTTGGTAGTCTGTTCCCTTCAGAATTGCGCCCTTGGACTGGACCCCGTTCACCATTCTCGAAATCTCCGCCATCGGACTTGTTGGCGGCACGCTTGGCGGCCTCCTTGGTCTTGGCGGCTCTGTGTTCATCATTCCCGCCCTGACCTTCGTCTTCGGCGCGAACCACCATCTCTATCAGGCAAGCGCGCTGGTAGCGAATGTCTTCGTGGCGGCAGCCGCGACTCGGAAGCATCGTGGTCGTGGCACGATTCGTCGTGATGTGGTTCCCACGCTTGCGACCGCTGCCTCTCTCGCCGCACTCGTCGGGGTCTTCACAAGCAATCAGATCCCAACAGCGGGCCTCTCGATCGCGTTCGGTTGCTTCCTTTGCTACGCATCGTGGAACGAGTTCTACTCACTCGCCCGAAGAACACCTGATGCTGCCGCAACGCCAGATGCGCACGCTCCTCGCTCCATCGTTTGCCTCGCTGGAGTTGCAGGTGGATTTGCGTCTGGACTTCTTGGGATTGGCGGTGGTGCGATCATGGTGCCAATTCTGCGCAAGTATGCGAAGCTTCCGCTCCGACATGCTGTCGCCAGTTCTGCTGCGGCGATGATCATCGCATGCTTGATCGGAGCGATCGCAAAGAATGCATCGCTCGCGTCGGTCGCTGAAGCTGCAACGCAACAGTTGACCCTTTCGAAATCACTCAGTTTGGCGGCAATACTCGCACCAAGTGCCATGGTTGGAGGAACCATCGGTGCCACGCTCGTCTATCGGCTGCCACTCGGTGTGATTCGCTTTCTCTTGGCCGCGCTGCTTGTGTTTGCAGGCTATCGCATGATTGCAACAGGTCTCCGCGCAGGGCAACCTCGGCAGGAAGAACGGACGATGCCATTTGAAAGCACAGCGCCCGCGAGCACGCCATCATCGGCGAGCAACGCGGGCGCATGAAGAATCGCGAGCAGAGGACTCGCGAGACTCGTTAGCGGCCAAAGCAGCCCGGCGTACCCTTCGGACCCCATGGGCCGCAGAGCGCCGTTTGCTGCTG
>JASGCF010000031.1 GCA_030054275.1 Limnohabitans sp.
GCTGTGTCACATCCAACCTCGTATCCACGAAGCGTTTGTGATGACCAAACTCAATCGCCTGTTCACGATTGTGGAGACCTACGAGTCCGCGGTCGCCAGTTTCGTTTGATCGAGGCGCGATGCACGCTTGAACTTGTCATGAGCAACGCAGCGCACACCTTCCGATTTGAGCGCACCTTGCGCGATCTACGCGAGGGGTTGGAGTTGGTCCATCCCGCGGTGGAGGGCGCGCTTGAGAAGTTCGGCTACGACGATGGCGCGAAGTTCGCCATTCGGTTGGCTGTGGAGGAAGCGATCGTCAATGCGTTTCGGCATGGAAATCAGCTTGATCCATCGAAAGTGGTGCGCTTTCGCGCCGTCATTGATGCGCGCGAGGTGGTGCTTGAGATCGAAGATGAGGGGCCAGGCTTCGACCCAGCGACGATCCCCGATCCAACAGAAGATGAGAACCTCGAGATCCCTTCTGGGCGCGGCGTCATGCTCATCCGCGCGTACATGAGTGAGGTCGAGTACCTGCCGCCTGGCAATCGTGTGCGGATGGTGTTTCGTAAGCCGATTGCTGCGTGATACGAGCGTTGGTTCGGTTCTGTCTGACAGAGCCTAGAACGCAAACACTGCATCAATCAGTTTCGCAAGAATGCCCTTTTCCGCTGTGTCGCGCAGTTCACCAGTGGTGACCTTCTTGACCACTGCGTCGGCCACGCGTTGTGACAACACTTGGTTGTTGGCATCCACATCTTCGGGCCTACAGACGCCAGCGAGCGTGATGATCTGTGTCTCGCCGTCGTTCACGATTTCACGACGCGCTTCGACCACGAGAAGTCCGTTCGGCCGCACTTCCACAATCTCTGCCGTGACGCGCGCAGTAAAGTCGTCGCGTCGCGCGTATGCGCCGCGACCGCGGAAGTTTTTCTCACCACCAACACCCACAGCAGGAAGATCTCCGGTGTCAATCGGCGAGAAGAAGCCGCCACCAAAGGTTGTTGGGTCCATACTCACCCACGCATCGACAGCGGCCGTCATTTCATAGGTCTTGTCCGCGCGTGAGTCGGATGCGCTTTGTGCGCGACTGGTTTCGCTGATCACAATCGTGACGAGGTCATGCACCGCAAACGCTCGCGGCTCGGGCTCTTGGACAGCGAACAAACTGCCTGGTTCGTGTACGGGCTGTCCGCGTTTATCAACCTGTTCATTGTCTTGCGTCGCGATGGCTTGTGCAGCAAGCGAAGTGGTTGGCCGCGCTGCTGGCTTCTCATCATCACGCAGGACGCGCGTTGGTCGCTGCGTCGGCGTTTCCGCTGTCGGAAGTGGTGCGCGAACTGGAGCGTCAGCAGCAGCAAGACACACGGCAAGCAGAATGATTGGTTGCATGAGAATTCCAGTTGGAGAGAAAGCGAAACTTCGATTGAACGACGCTGGCGAAGATCAGACTGACAACACGCTCAACTGCGGTTGGCGATGGATTCGGCCGCAACATCTGTTGCGCGAGCAGTGGTGCGTGTGGTTGTGGGCGAATTTGTACGGGCAGTCGTGCGCATCACAGCGCGGCCGCGTCCCACAACTTCAGCAGAGAGCGCCTGTGCCTCACGGCCGCGACGCCCTGGTCGCACATGCTCAAGTGCGATGACATCGCCTGCGGCACCATCTTCAAGCGCGATCGCTTCAATCTCGACAAGCACCATGCCAACTTCACGGCGCACAAGAACGCGCTCATTACGACGGATGGCGATTTCGCGCAGGACATCATCGCTCGACAACACAGTGCCTTCTGGAAGTGTGCGTGCAAGCGTTGCATCCACAGGAATCTCAGGATCTGCAACACGATCTGCAACGGTCGGAGCGACATATCGCGCATCGCGCATCGAAATCTCTTCGAGTGACGCGCCGCGACGCGCATCACAGCGTGTCACAAGCACGATCCGCGAGATGCGAGGCTCGACACGCACGCGCTCACGCGACACAACGCGCAAATCCGGGGTTGTGGTGATGACCTCAAGATACACGCGATCACTGCGCACCGCGTTTTTCGCCACAACTTCCGATCGCATTCCCGCCTTTGGTTCAAGGTGGGCGAGATCATTCGCGCGCACTGCGATGCGTAATGAAGCGAAGTCGCTTCCAAATGCGTTCGCAAAGAGCGCTGCTGTGAGCCCAAGTGGTGTTGCTTTGCCCTCATGCTGCGAGAGGTCGATCAATGCTTCTGCGGGGCTTGCTTGGATCTTCGCTGCGCGGGTTTGCGCTGGACTCCTTGAAGAATCGCTCGCGTTCTTCCGTGTCTTGATGGATGTCGCATCGATGCTCTCACGCACAGCCAAATCCGCGGCGCGTCCTCGAACAGGACGAACGACGGTGGATGTACCGATCAATTTGAGAAGAGTGAAATCGGCGCCAGCAGTTGCGAGTTTCTGCCGCACAGCCTCTGCAGAAACTTCGAAAGCACCCGCATGTGCAGTTGCGATTTCGAGCGTCGCGAGCGATGTTGCATGATCACCGTCGATGGTTGCGATGTCCGCGAGCGTCACCGAGACGCCATCTGCGACGCGCACCGATGGGCGCAAGGTGACGGTATCTGCGTAGATGGTGCTCGCACCGCAGCCAACACATGCTGCAACGCTGGTCAGAAACCGCGCAATCACAAGTGTGGCGTTGGGCGAGAGGGTTGCCTTGAGAGTCATGGCGAGTCCGTTCGATATTTCGTGGTGATGCAGACGCTGCGATTCAAATGGAGAGGGCTACAGATCAATCATGCACGCGATTAGCGGATCGCGAGATTCGTGATGTTCTGCAAGGTTTCGTTCGAAGCTTGGATGACTTGGCTATTCATTTCAAAAGTGCGCTGTGTCTTGATCAGCGTGACCAATTCCGTGACAGGGTCGACATTCGATGCTTCCAAGAAACCTTGTCGCAACGCACCAAAGCCTTCAACTGTGGGCTCACCTTCCAAGGGCTCACCGCTTGCTTCGGTTTGGATGTAGGTGTTGTTTCCAACGCTCTCTAAGCCAGCTGGATTGATAAAGCGTGCCAGCATGATGGTGCCGAACTCAACAGGCTGTGCTTGGCCAGGCATATTGCCGGTGACGATTCCATTCTGCGCAATCGAAATGTTGCTTGCGTCTTGTGGAATTTCGATGGCCGGCTCGAGTGCATAGCCTGGAGAATTTGCAAGTACCAATTGGCCACTCTGATTGAGCACGAAGTTTCCGGCGCGCGTGTAGCCAATGCCGCCTGCAAGATCCTCTGGAATCTGCAATTGGAAGAAGCCATCGCCTTCGATCATGATGTCGAGCGGTTTACCGGTTGCTTCTGCTGGACCTTGCGCAAAGTCAAGTTGCGTGCCGGAGATCTGTGTACCGAGGCCGACATACAGGCCGGTCGGACGCTGGATCGCATTACCACCTGGAATGCCTGGCTGTGCGAGTTCCTGATAGAACAGATCCTCGAAATTCGCGCGTGAACTCTTGAAACCAGTGGTGTTCGCATTTGCGATGTTGTTGGCGATGACATCAAGGCTCGTCGAGCACGCGGTCATGCCTGTCGCTGCGGTGTTGAGTGCGATGTAACTCATGATGGTCCTTTCAGTGCGCCATCGGCGCGATCATCAGGCGAAGCGCCCGAAGGTGTCGATGAGGCGTCCTGTGATTTGGTCTTGTTGTTGCATCAATCGGGTTGAGAATTCGATGCCGCGCGAAACCTTCACGAGTTCTGCAAGGCTTGCGACTGGATCGACCACGCTTTCTTCGACATGGTTCTGACGAACGGCGGTGGACTCAGGTGCAGGCTTCGTGCGGCCGCCAACAAGGCGCAGTGCATCGCGGCCTTCTTTGCGGAGGTTCGCTGGATTTTCAGCGATCACAATGTCGATCTGTCCGACTTCCGTTCCGGATTGCGTCACGCGGCCATCCGCGTCGATTCGCACATTCGGATCGTCCGCATCAAGCACGATCGGTGCGCCATTCTTTCCCAAGATGGCGGCGCCTGATGTGGCAAGAACAAGTTTGCCTGACGGATCGCGCGTGAGCGTTCCAGCGCGGGTGAGCAATGCGTCGCGCGACTTCGCACCACGGGTTGCCGACGAGGCGGGAACTTCCAAACGAAAGAAACCGTCGCCTTCAAGCGCGACATCAAGCGGTGAGCCAGT
Source organism: Limnohabitans sp. (assembly GCA_030054275.1). Taxonomy (GTDB): domain Bacteria; phylum Planctomycetota; class Phycisphaerae; order Phycisphaerales; family SM1A02; genus QWPT01. The sequence continues at coordinate 4,139 of JASGCF010000031.1, forward strand.
CTGGCGCAGCGTGCCTTGGCGAAGGTCGATGGCGTTTGGCAGGAACAGCGTGCCGCCACCAAGCGCATCAAGCATGGCGTTCGCATCTGCGTACGCGCCGGGCCGCTCCACATTCTCGGCAGAGCGCGGCGACATCGTGAGCCGATCTGCCTTGTAGCCCACGGTGGTCGAGTTCGCCAAGTTGTTGGCGATGGTGTCGAGCCGACGCATGCCCGTGATGACACCAGTGGTTGCGAGGTGGAAGCCGTAGTTCATGCGCCTGCTCCGAAGTACCCATCCGACGCGGGCGAGGAAGCAAGCGCCGCGCCAGCCTCGGTCGGCGCTCGGTGCAGTCGCCACACACGCCCGCCGGTCGAGGGCGTGGGAAGCAGTGGCTCACCCTCATCGAGGGTCAGGTCCGCAAAGAGCGCGTTCATTTCGCGTTGCGACGGGTTGAGAAGGCCAGCCGCTTGGCTCTGTGCAAGATTCGTTGCGAGATGTGCGCCGCTTGGACCGGCGGCAATAGCGCGGGCGCGTGCTGCGGCGATGCGCGAGGCACGCGCAATGGCTGCGCCAACGAGGTCGAGTGTGGGCAATTCTTGCCGCGTGTGCGCTGGCCCTGCAGAAACCCCCTCAAAACACGGGGAAATCGCGTGAATCGCGTGAAGCACAAGGCGCTGAGCGCTGGTGGATGGCTGCGACATAAGGCACTCCTTGCCGAAAGTTCACCCCGAGGGGCGCGAAACCGACCTCCTGTCGGCTCCGTCTATGAGGGAATGCAAGTGCCGTGCCAACCTTCGCAAGCCTCGGTTCGCTTTGGCCAATCGGATCCGCAAGGCGGAATGCGCAGATCGATTTGCGCTTCTTTCGCGCATGCCTGACAGGAATGCCGATGCAAGAGGGTTGTCGATTCCACGCGCACCGATCTGCCCTCGGTTCGATGCCTGCGATCCGCGTTGCGAATCGCGCACGACGCTCGGCCACCTCGATGAAGTCTTCCGATTCTGTACCAGCGACTACGAGTCTTGCCCCATCTTCGCTGGAAGCGCGGGTGTCGCAGCAGTCGAGCGACACGAATTCCAAGCGTCGGGTTGCAGTGCAGGGATCGAGCGCGATCCACACCTCACCCCGCGCAGCGGCGACACCACCCGCAGTAGTTTCGCCTCGTGCGACGGACCACTTGCCGAAGAATGTCTCGCAGGAACAGGCGTTGCAGAACTCGTTCGCGATGCCGTCCAACTCACGATCCGCGGGGTCCGCATCCTCGCAGAAGGCGGCACTTGCTCCGAAGGGGACGGCGAGCGAGATGCCCGGCTTCAGCATGCCGCTGCGTCGGTTCATGACCTACGCGCGCGTTGAATGTGGATTGGCGCCCGCAACGCTGGAGGCGTACGCCCGCGATCTTGATGACCTCGTTGGTGATCTTGTTGCGCGCGGAGTTTCAAGCGCACTCGATGTTCGTCCCGAGCATCTTGTCGAACATGTGCGATTTCTTTCCCGTGATCGTGCGCTTGATCCTTCGACCATCGTTCGTCATGTTTCAACGGTGCGTGTCTTCTTCCGATTCCTGCATGCGAATCGCGATATTCCAGACAATCCCGCGCGACTTCTTGAGCGGCCCACGAAGTGGCGCAAACTTCCAGATGTGCTTTCGCCTGCGCAAATGCGCAAGTTGGTCGAGGCGCCAAATGCAGATCACGGCGAACTGTGGATTCGCGATCGCGCGATTCTTGAGTTGATGTACGCCTCGGGTCTGCGTGCGAGCGAAGTTGGTTCTGTCCGACTGAATCAGTGGTTTCCAACAATTGCAAGCCTCTCTGTCATCGGAAAGGGCTCGAAGCAGCGCATTGTGCCTGTGGGGGAGTACGCGGCGCGCGCGCTTGAGCGATGGTTGTCAGAGCAGCGCCCGCAACTTGTTGAGGGAAATGAAGGTCGCGCAGACCATCGCCTGTTTGTCTCCAACCGCGGCAAGCCTCTCGAACGGGTTGCTGTTTGGATGCTCGTCAAGAAGTATGCGGCCGCAGCTGGGCTGCACGATGTTCATCCGCATGTGCTGCGGCACAGCTTCGCGACGGATCTTCTCCGTGGCGGCTGTGATCTGCGCACGGTGCAAGAGTTTCTTGGCCACGCAAGCGTTGTGACCACGCAGATCTATACGCATGTGGACAAATCGCGCCTGCGGGAAGTGGCGCGCAAATTCCACCCGCGCTTCGGTTGACGGTTTCCCCTTGAAATTCCGCCGTGCGCGCATTGCGCGTCTGCGATAGCCTCGCAAGAACCCATGCTTACGACTGACCCTTGCATTCTCGTCATCTTTGGTGCGTCCGGCGATCTCACCTCGCGCAAACTCATTCCCGCGATGTATGAGATGCATGTCCTCGGACAACTGCATCCATCGACCGTCATTCTTGGTGTTTCCCGTACGCAGAAGACGGATGATGGTTGGCGTGACGAATTGCGCGCATGGGTCGAAAAACAAGCAAAGGGTTTCGATGCGACGAAGTGGGTCGACTTCGCGAAGCGCCTCTTCTATTTCGCGGGCGATGCGGTGAAGAGCGAATGCTACGAGCCGCTGCAAACGCGCCTCGCGCAAATGGCGGAAGAACGCGGAACGCGCGGCAATCTCCTCTTCTTCCTCTCGGTTGCAGAGAGTTTGTACGAACCGATCATTGAGCGCATTGACGAGGCTGGACTCGTCGTCGAAGGCAAGCGTTGGTGTTCGATTGATCCCGCCGCGAAGAGTTGGCAGCGCATCATTGTCGAAAAGCCATTCGGTCACGATTCGGCGAGCGCATCGAGCCTCAATCGTTGTCTCGGCCGCGCGTTTGAGGAGGAATCGATTTATCGCATCGACCACTATCTTGGCAAGGAACTCGTGCAGTCGATGCTCGTGTTGCGCTTTGCGAACTCGATCTTTGAACCGATTTGGAATCAGCAGTACATCGATCATGTGCAAATCACGGCTGCGGAGACAGTGACGGTTGGTCAGCGCACCGCGTTCTACGATCAAACGGGCGCGATCCGCGACATGATTCAGTCGCACCTCTTTCAGATTCTCGCGTTCGTCGCGATGGAGCCGCCGAGCTTGTACACGCCGGAAAATGTGCGACAAGAAAAGATCAAGATCATTGACGCGATTGCGATTCCGACTGCCGATGAAGTCGCGGCGCATTGTGCGCTCGGCCAATTTGCGGCCGAAGGCAAAGATGGTGCATTGAAGGAAGGCGCGTACCACGAACTTGCGGGCGTCGCACCAAATTCAACAACCGAAACCTACGCCGCGATCAAAGTGCACTTCGACAACTGGCGTTGGGCGGGCACGCCGTTCTACATTCGTTCGGGCAAGAAACTCGCAGCGAAGAAGACAGAAGTTGTGGTGCAATTCAAGCCGCCGGCCGCGAACCTTTTCCGCAAGGTCACAGGATTCGGCGGTGAAGCGCCCAATCGCCTCGTCATCGAGATTGCGCCGAAAGAGCGCTTCAATTTGCGGTTTGAAGTGAAAGTGCCAGGCTTTGGATTGCGTGGTGCGAATGTCGACATGCAGCTTGATTACGCAGATCGCTTCAAGGCCGATCCTGTCGAGGCGTACGGCCCGCTTATCGTCGACGCGATGCGCGGTGACCAAACGCTCTTCAAGCACCGCATCGAAGTTGAAGGCGCGTGGAACGCCGTGATGCCGTTCCTCGATGAGCGTTCAGCGGTTGCGCGCGCCGGAATTCACGCGAATTACGCGTGTGGCTCGTGGGGTCCAAAGTCTGCGGATGAACTGCTCGCGCGCGATGGCCGCGCGTGGCGAAACGAAGCTTGACCGAGTGAGGATTGACCGAGTGAGGATTGACTCGCTTCATCCGCTTGCGGATTTCGTATGCGTCGATCGGTTACGCTTTCGACATGACCGACGGCGGAACCTACGAACTCGCCAACGATTTGCCCGAAACCCCGAGGCTTCCTGGGCATGTTGTGCTTGTCGACAATCCAGACGAGGCACTTGATGCCATCGGATTTGATCTCATGATGCACGCGAAAGCATGCGTGCGTCAGTTCGGCGACTTTCACCTTGCGCTCTCTGGCGGCTCGACGCCGATGCCGCTTTACGAGCGCATGATGATCGACCCGCGCTTTCGTGAGATGCCGTGGCGACGCACGCATCTTTGGATTGTCGATGAGCGCTGCGTGCCGTTCGAACACGAGAAATCGAACTTCGGACAGATCCGCGAGATCATCTGCGAGCACTCCGACATCCCGCCGTCACAGGTGCATCCGATGCACGCATACGAATCGGATGGCGACCTGCGCTACGAGGCGGAATTGCGCGAAGTGCTTGGTTGGCGCGAGAAGGGCCACGATCGTCTTGATTTCGTGCTGCTCGGGATGGGCGACGATGGACACACCGCGAGTCTCTTCCCAAAGAGCGACGCGCTGGCGGTGGTCGATCGATTCGCATGCTTCAACCGCGGCCCTGCGGTCACGCCGCCCGATCGACTGACGATGACCTACACGCTGTTGAACGGCGCGCGCTTCATTGGTGCACTTGTCGTTGGTGCGAAGAAGGCGCCGATGATTTCGCGTATCGCGAGCGGCGCCGACTCACCGCATGAGATTCCGATCAAAGGAATTGCGCCGATTGGCGGCGAATTCCGCTGGTATCTCGATGCAGCGGCTGCGCGCTGGCCGTGAGGCGTGCGGAAACTTTGGCATGTCATCGTGGAGCGCGCCGCGAGATTTCTGGCTGCTTCGCTCTTGCGTTTCCGCCGAGTGCATCTCGCAAAAATCGCGACCGCGTGTCTTCATCCCCACAACTCACGAAACATGCGGTACGCGCACGGGTGATGCCGACATAAAACAAGCGTCGCTCGCTTTCGATGGCGGGGCTGCGACCGAGCGTCGTCGACTTCGCGCGTTTGTCGAAGCAGCCCGATTCTTCGTCGCCCGGTAGTGGCATCCACCCTTCGTCGCACTCGGGAATGAAGACATAGTCCCACTCAAGGCCTTTCACGCGATGGATTGTTGTGACACGAATGCAGTCGGCAGGCGCGCAGCCTTGCGTGGTGTCGACCGACGCAAGGCGCGCGTCGAGATCGGCGAGCGAACAGCCTGCAGCGCGCGCGAAATCTTCAAGCACTTCGAACGCGCGCAAGCACTCGGCGACGCTAGCGGCGCTGCGATGGGCGGAGAGTGCCTTGTCGAAATCGATCTCATCGCGCAGGATGCGAATCGCGCGCGCTGCACCCTGTTCGGCGCCGTCGCGTCGCGCAGCCTTTGAGAGTGCTGCACCGAGCGACTTCAACTCGATGCGCGCACCGCCGTGAAAACCGGCCATCTTGTGGAGGTCGTCGTCGAAGCACAGATCACCAAGCGTGAGGCCTTCGCGTGCGGCATCCTTCAAAATGAAATCGAGACCCTTGCGCGAAAGCCCGCGGAACGGACGGTTGAGGATGCGCCCCGCGTTCTGGGCGAGCGCTTCGTCCATCGGGGTTCGCAGGGTCCGCACCGCGCGTGCGTAGGCGAGTAGAAGTGAGAGTGATGGATCTTCGGCAAACGCGGCGTGTTCGTCCATCACAAATGGAATGCCCGCCGCGAGCATGCGCCACTCGAAGGCGAGAAGCTGCGCCCACGAGCGTCCGAGGACAACGATGTCAGAGGCAGGGGTACCTTTCGCGATGAGATCCTTCAACCGCTCCACCAGTGGATCGAGCGCTGCGGGAGATTTTCCCGAGGCGGAGATCGCGACTAGTTGCGACTTCTGTTGAGCGTCGGCGGCGATGATGCGTTTCGCAACGCGTCCAGTACTTGGAGCAATAGCGCGTTCAGCCGCGGCTGCGAGTTCCGGACCAAATCGGAAACTCGTCGAAAGCGTGAAGGCGTGATGCGGATGCGCCGTGAAGCGTTTGGCGAATTCTCCACGAATGAACGCACTCCGCGCGCCACGCCATTCATGGATTGTTTGGTCGTCATCACCAACGACTGTCACGCGCGCACGCGAACCAGCGAGCAACTCGAGAAGGCGAAACTGCGCATGATCTGCATCTTGAAACTCGTCGACGATGAGATGTTCAAAGCGATTGGCGAGTCCATGGCGTGCTTCATCGCATTCAAGCGCACGCACAGCGTCGACGACCAAGTCATCGAAGGTTCGAAAGCCTTTCGCGTGACGAAGTTTTTCAAATCGCGCATATGCAGCGACCAAGAATTCATCGTCCGCGTGGCCCGCATCCTTCGGAGCAACAAGCATCGACTTCCATTCACGGATCGCCTCGAGACACGATTCAGCATCACGGCCGTCATCTTCTTCAGGATGTTCGTTTCGATCGGCGAATTCCTCGCGAATCGCGTCGCCAAGCGTGCGCAGGATTTCGCCGGACTCAACAACGAGTGGCATGCGTGCGATGGCGCCAGTCGATTCAAGATGCCGCACAATGCCGTAAGCAAGCGCGTGCCAAGTTTGCACGCGTAGGTCGGTCGTTGGCACGCCCAACGCCGCAAGTCGCTTCTCGAATGATCGCTGCGCAGCCTTGTTGAACATCACCGCGCGCATCTGCGCAGGCTTCACGCCGCGCGCGGCGAGTTCTGCGAGTCGATGCACCATCGTCGTCGTCTTGCCGCTGCCCGCAACAGCGAGCACGGTGAGATGCGCATCATCGGGCGCATCGACCACGGCGCGTTGTTCATCGGTGAGCGTCGTGCGCGCGGTCATGCGTCGTCACCGCCGTCATCGCTCTCATCGCTCACATCGCCGCGCAGTGCGCGCAAGTAGTCTTCAAGAATCGCGCACGCAGCGAGTGCATCGCGCAGTGCTTTCTTCTCACCATGCGTTCGACCCGTGCGCGCGAGGCGTTCTTCGGCTGCGAAACTCGAGAGTCGCTCGTCCTGAAACGCAATCTCGACGCGCGGAAATCGTGGCAACTGTGCGGAGAGTTCTGCGGCAAACTCGCGGACGAGTTTTGCGCGCGGGCCTTCCGATCCATCCATGTTGTAGGGAAGCCCAATCACGATGCGATTTGGACCAAACTCATCGATCACTTTGAGCGATGCTTTGAGTTGCAACGCGCGCGATGGTGCTTCCGCGACAAACAGTGGTTGCACGATGCCAACGACATCATCGCCCGATGCGAAGCCAGTTCGCTTGTCACCAAGATCGATCGCGAGGTAGCGCATGATGGACGGCTATCGCCACTCCTCGGGAACGCGATCTGCAAGCGCTTTGACGCGTTCAACATCGCTTGGCGGACAAACCAAAGTTGCGTCTTTGGTGTGCACGATGACAAGATTGTTGCAGCCAACTGTTGCAATGAGATGCGACGGATCATCGGAAATCACAGTCATCCCACGACTATCAAGATCACACCAATGCGCGTTGGAGCGATTGCCTGCATCATCAGCCGCAACGGTTTCCGCGAAGCTCGTCCAACTTCCAACATCAAGCCAAACGAGTCCTTCAAGTGGAAGCATGCACACAGTTCCACGCGCGGCTTCTGGTTCCATCACGGCGACATCGATCGAGCGCTTCGGAAGCGTCGGATACACGCGCGCGAGTGTGTCGTCGCGTGCAGGCGTGTCGTATGCGGCTGCGATCTCGGAAAGTCCTGCGGCGCAGGCAGGATCAAGCCGCGCAATTGCCTCGCGCAGCGTGTTGGCTGCGAAGACAAACATGCCCGAATTCCAAGCAAAAGAGCCTTGCGCGAGATACTCCTCTGCGCGCGCGCGATTTGGCTTCTCGTGAAAGCGCGCGACGGTGAACGCGCGATTCGCACCCGCGATGGCCGCACCGCGCTCGATGTAGCCGTATCCCGTCGCTGCGTGCGTTGGCGCGATTCCGAAGGTCGCGATTTTTGTGCGATCGGATTCGACCACACGAAATGCATCCTCAAGTCTGGCGCGGAAGATGTCCGCGGGTTCAATCACATGATCGGCCGTGAGAATCGCAACAACGGCGCGCGGATCACGCGCGGCAAGCACATGCGCAATCAAGCCGACAGCCGCGAGTGTGTCACGACCCAGCGGTTCGCCAAGAAAGTTCTCGTCCGTGAGTGTTGGAAGTGTCTCACAAATCGGTGCGCGGAACGATTCCGTGGCGCACACGATGCGTTGCGTTTCGGGAATTGCGCCGTCAACGCGGTGCCACGCGAGTTCGAGCAATGAGCGTCCGCCTGCAACCGGAATCAACTGCTTGGGTCGCGCGCGTCGCGAGAATGGCCACAAACGCGTGCCACTTCCGCCGGCAATCACCGCGGAATAGCGATGTGGGCGCGTTTCGGGCGCAGGATGCGAACTCGCGTTCATCAAGACACTCCTCGCGAACGCAGCGTGCGCGTCACGATTTCATCGGCAGCGAGTTCGAGGCCACTTGTCTGTGCTGCAGCAATCACGCGCTCGACTTTCTCGCGTGCTTGCGCGCGCGGCTCACCAAGGGCGACAAGCACTTCTTCCGCGTCGGCGGCAGGGCCAGTCAGCGCGATGGGCGCAACAACCGACGATGTAACGGCAGCTGCACGACGCGCCGCGGTTGGATCCTTCAGAAACGCGTCGAGCTTTCCCTTGAGTTCGACGATGGTACTTTCGGCCGTGCGCTTTCCGATTTCTGGCAGCGTCGCGAGAAACTTCGCATCACCGCCCGCGATCGCTTCCGCCATACGCGCATGTGACACTTGCATCGCCCGCAGTGCCTTGCGATTCCCGATGCCCTTTACGGTGGTGAGCAATTCAAAGAACGCGCGTTGTTCGCGCGAATTGAAACCAATCAATCGCGGAACAAAGTGCGAGCCTTGGCCTTGGCTTTCGAAGTAGTGAAGCGTGAAGAGCCGCACTTTCGCGCCCACTTTCATCGCAAGTTCGCCAATGTCGCACGCAGGAACAAGCACTTCATGCACGATGCTGTCTGCGACGCGCACCTCGGCGACGCCGTCGGTCACATCTTCAAGAATGCCTTCAATCCGCGTGATCATGGGTCGCATCGTACGACGGCACAGCGAATTTCACGCTTCGTCTGCGTCGTCTGTGCCGAGATACGCTCGCAAGTTGCGATCCACGGTTGCTTTGTTCGCCTCTTCCGGCGGCGCCTCGTTGATCGGCCAGCCTGTTGCCTCGCGCAACAAGGCAAAGATGCGGTCGGAAGTGTCCTTGCTATGGCCAGTGGCTCCTGGCTCTATGACAGCCAGTACGCGCACAACGGGGCGCGTTGGGGTGAGCAGCGCTGCGTACGCGGTTTCGCACACCTTTCCTGGGTCGATGGCGCACACAACCACGGGCGCTTTTGTGCGAGAGAGAATCAGCCGCAAACCGCCAGGGAAAGGCCGTAAATGTCGCGGCGGCCGCGCGATGGCGCCTTCAGGGAAAATCCCAAGGACTCCGCCGGCCGCAACATGCGCGATCGCAGCTTTCAGCGCCGCTGCATCACGCGCGTCGAAACAGACTGGGATCACGCGCTGCCGTCGCCACAACGGCCCAAGCAGCGGCAGCATCATCTCCGCGCTCATCATCCAGCGAATCCAGTGGTGCATGATCGTTTGCAAGATCACTGGGTCAAGTCCTGCGCCGTGCGTTGAAACAACGATGAGACCTTCTGGGCCGACCGTTTTCGGAATGCGCTCTGTGCCTTCGATCCGCGCGCGCTGGAAGTAGCGCACATACACGAGTGCACCTAAGCGAAGCCACCCGATAAACGCATTGCTGCGCACGCTGCGATCGCCGATGCGATGCACGAGGAATGCAAGAAGCGTGGGAAAGCCAACGAGGCTCATCAACAGCGCAAAAGCAGCAAGCGCCGGAGACACCAGTGGTTCCGTAGCAAGCATCGTGATTGGAAGGAGGGGATCGTCCGACACGCCGGAACGGTCGCCTGCGTTGCACAGTCTGTCAACCGTGGAGGCTGCGAGGCATGTCGAAGCACGAAAAATGCACCGCGGAAACGGGCTCGTTCGTGTACACTCGTACGGATTTTGCGCGGGGCCCGGCAACGGTTTCCGACGGAATCGCAGCCCGCTCATCCGCCGTTTCGACAACAGATCGCCAACCGCACTCTTGACCCGCGCTCGGATCATCCGGACGCAGGGGGACGGTCCAACAGACCGACGACGCATATGCCTCGCCGCGACGACATCCACACGATCCTCATCATCGGTTCTGGCCCCATCGTCATCGGACAGGGCTGCGAGTTCGATTACTCCGGAACGCAAGCGTGCAAGAGTTTGCGCGAAGAGGGCTATCGCATCGTGCTGGTGAATTCGAATCCAGCGACGATCATGACCGATCCTGCGTTCAGCGATCGCACCTATATCGAACCGATTACTGCTGAAGCGGTCGAGAAGATCATCATTCGCGAGCGAGAACTCGGCACGCCGATCGACGCGCTCTTGCCGACGCTTGGCGGACAAACGGCACTGAACTGCGCGTGTAAGTTGTTCGACGACGGCATCCTTGAAAAGCACGGCGTCGAGATGATCGGTGCAGATCGACGCGTCATTCATCGCGCGGAAGATCGCGAAGTGTTTCGACAAATCGTCGAGGGCCTCGGGCTTCGGCAGCCGAAAGCGAAGACCGTCACCAACATCGAAGATGCGCGCGCTTTTCTCGAAGAAATCGGCCTGCCTGCGATCATTCGTCCAGCGTTTACGCTTGGCGGCACTGGCGGCGGAATCGCCTACAACCGCGAGGAATTCGACGACATCATTCGCCGCGGTCTCGCCGCGAGCATGATCGGACAAGTGCTTATCGATCAATCGGTACTTGGTTGGAAGGAGTACGAACTCGAAGTTGTGCGCGATTCGCGCGACAACTGCATCATCGTATGCGGTATCGAGAACATCGATGCAATGGGTGTACACACCGGCGACTCGGTCACCGTCGCGCCGATCATGACGCTCACCGACAAGGAATATCAACGCATGCGCGATGCAGCTTTCGCGATCATGCGCGCGGTCGGCGTGAATTGCGGTGGTTCGAATGTGCAGTTCGGCGTCGATCCGAAGACAGGCGAGATGGTCGTGATCGAGATGAACCCGCGTGTTTCGCGGAGTTCAGCACTTGCGTCGAAGGCAACAGGCTTTCCGATCGCGAAAATCGCGGCGAAACTGGCTGTTGGTTACACGCTTGATGAGTTGCGCAACGACATCACGGGTTCGACGAGTGCCTGCTTTGAGCCGTCGATTGACTATGTCGTCGTGAAGATCCCGCGCTGGACCTTCGAGAAATTCCCTGAAGCAGACGAAACGCTCACGACGCAAATGAAGTCGGTCGGCGAAGCGATGTCGATCGGGCGCACATTCAAAGAAGCGTTCCAAAAAGCCATTCGCTCGATGGAAGTGAAGCGCTTTGGCTTCGGTCTCGACCGCAACGACAAGTGGCTAACGGCGCAGCGCGCAACGGCAGAAGATCTTGCGAAGGGCGTGCAAATCGCCGACCGCTCCGCAGCGGAATGGCCGATTCCGGAAGACAAACTCACGCGCAAACTCGCGGTTCCGTCACAAGGGCGTCTTTATTACGTGCGCTACGCGCTCAAAATGGGTTGGAGCATCGAGCGCGTGCATGAACTCTCGAAGATTGATCCATGGTTCCTCGCGGAATTCGCTCAACTCGTGCAGTTCGAAGAGACGCTCTGCGCTTGCCAGCGGCTTGAAGAACTTTCACGCGAGACGCTCTTCGAAGCGAAAAGACTTGGCTATTCCGACGCGCAGTTGGCGAATCTCTACCTCGGCCGTATCGCGCCTGAGACCATTCTCGCAGTGCGCGCGCATCGCAAGAAGCTGGGCATCGAACCGGTCTACAAGCTCGTCGACACATGCGCGGCCGAGTTTGAAGCGGTGACGCCGTACTACTACTCGACCTACGAAGCTCCATTTACAAGCGACGGAAAGTTCGTCTTCGATGACGAGATTCGCGTGACCGATCGCGAGAAGATTGTGATCCTCGGCGGCGGACCGAACCGAATCGGACAAGGCATCGAGTTTGACTACTGCTGCTGTCAAGCAGCGTTTGCCGCAGAAAACATGGGTTTCGAGAGTGTGATGATCAACTCGAACCCAGAAACTGTGTCGACCGATTACGACACGAGCGATCTTCTCTTCTTCGAGCCGCTCACGCTTGAAGATGTCTTGAATGTGATCGAACGACTGAATGGTGGCGGCATCGACCGCGCCGATCGTTCGGGCAAAG